>JAGUZM010000292.1 GCA_020060805.1 Deltaproteobacteria bacterium
AAAAAAAGTGAATGATTAAATGCGGCCGGAGCACACTGGGGGGTGTTCTTCCAGGCCGCAATCACATTCGTTCAGAGCCACTTTAACGCCACCATTGGCCCCGCAGCAACCACGGACAGCCCCAGAAGACAAACGCTCCGACTGCCACGCCACTCTGTGCCTTCCCGGTAGTCCCTATTAAGATTATGGGGGCGTTCAAAACGCCCCGGGGCAGTATTGCGGTCCTGAGAGAACACCCCCCGGGGGGCTTCGGCCCATGCTGAATTCGGAAAGGGATTTCTGACTCAGGACACGAGTACCAACTTGAACTAAAAGGAGCGTCATTTCGAAGGAGGAAAGCGACTGAGAAATCTTTGAATTAATTCAAGAAAGATTTCTCCCTTCGGTCGAAATGACAAAAAAATAAGCACGCTTACTTTTCCAACTTGATACCAGTGTCAAATCTCCACAAGCACTCGCTCAGATGCGCTCAAACACATGGCGAAGATCCATCCTCTTCCACGCCGGCCCTGCCGCGAACGTCTCGTCAGAGGAGGGGCAACGTTTTCCAATCACTTTTTCGGGAGGGTCACGTCAATGCCTTCGACGACCCAATCCATGTTGTTGTACACTTCGTTAAACGGAGGTTCCACCCCATCGGCGATTCGAACCTTTCCTGCATTGTCCTTGATGGGGCCTTTGAAAATCTTCAGCTTGCCGGAAATGATGTTCTGTTTGGCTTCCTCAACCCTTTTCCGCACATCTTCAGGCACCATGGGGCCGAAAGGCGCAATGGACACCATACCGTCGTCCAGGCCTCCGAAATGCCGTCTTCCTTTCCATGTGCCATTTTTCACCGCCTCCACGGTTTTGACATAGAAATCTCCCCAATCCCAGATCGTGCCGGTGAGATAAGCGTTGGGGGCGAACTTGGTCATGTCGGATTCAGAGCCTATCCCGTACTTGCCCCTTTCAGCAGCTCCCACAAGGGGGCTGGGGGTGTCCTGATGCTGTGCAATGACGTCGGCTCCGATGTCGATGAGGCTCAATGCAGCCTGTTTCTCCAGGTTTGGGTTGTACCAGGTGTTGGTCCAGACGACTTTGACTTTGGCGTTCGGATTAACCGACCTCACCCCAAGGGCAAACCCATTGATCGCGAATATCACCCCGGGAATCGGATGGGCTGCGACAAACCCGATGATGTTGGACTTCGTCATCTTGCCCGCAACGATCCCCGTCAAATACCTTCCCTCGTGCAGACGGCCATAATACTGGCCCACGTTGGGTTCATCGCTGGCCCAGGCCGCGATGTTCAGGAAAGCCGTCTTGGGGAATTTCTTGGCCACATCTCGCGTGAAATCCAGGTACCCGGCGGCTGTGGCAAAAATGATTTTGTGGTCTTTCAGGGCGTAATTCGTGATGACCCGGGTCACATCCGCACCCTCGGATACGGATTCCACAAAAGAGGTCTTCACGTATGGAAGTTTTTTCTCCAGGTACTGCCGCGCCTGATCATGCCGGAACGTCCACCCTGCATCCCCTGTGGGGCCCACATAGACGAAGCCCACCTTCATCTCCTCCGCTTGAGCGCCCTGGGAGAAGGCGGCCATGGAGCAGATGATCGCCAAAAAAATCAAACGCACCGTCAAGTTTCTCAAGCCCGCTCTTTTCCTGAACATAACCGTGCCCCCTTTCTTTTGTTCCGTGTCTGGTTGAAAACTTTTTGTTCCAAAAGGCTTCCGTTCCCTTGCGCGAACCTTAACCCCCATCCTGTTTTGATGTGTTCCTGAGTAACGATTCAACGAACATGTTTCGATAAGGCTTCCATTAATCCCATGGGCTTCACGTGCTACGGTGATTTTCAGGTTCAGGATCTCTTTTTCAGCGCTGCCAGGACCTTTTCCGGTTTCGCGGGGAGAGAAGTGATTCGTACTCCCGTGGCATCGAAAATGGCGTTGATGATCGCAGGGACTGTGGGAACCAGGGCTATTTCAGCGACCCCCTTGGCCGCAAAGGGGCCGATGGGTTCCGGTTTTTCGACGAGGACAATTTCTATTTCAGGCCTCACGTGAATGTCAGGGATCCCGCAGCCCCGCAGCGTTTTCGTCCCGGGAACCCCGTCTTTCATCACGAATTCCTCGGAAAGGGCATACCCGATTCCCATGAGGATGCTCCCCTCCAGTTGTCCTTTGATTTTCATCGGGTTAAGAGCCTTGCCCACATCGTGGAAGGCCAACACCTTTTTCACTTCCACCGCCCCTGTGGCCGTATCTACCTCGACGACGGCAACCTGGCAGGCGTAATTGTAGGCAAAATAGTTTCTGTAATCCTCCGGGTCGTACTCGGTGACGATTTTACCATCCTTCATGACAGGAAAAGTCGGGTTCGGGTCGTCTTTGAGAGGGTATGTCTGGGGTGCAACCCATTCATGTTTCGCTTCGATCACCATGCCGTCGGTGAATCGGCACAGCTGGCCGAGTGAAAGGACAGGCTCTTCTTTTCTGTTCACGATGTTGGCTCCCCGGATGGCCAGGTCCTCCAGCGGGAGCCCCGTGCCGCGGGAAGCGGTTTCAAGAATGAGGTTCTTGAACCTTTTGGCCGCCCCCAGGGTTGCATTCCCTGCGATCATGGTCTGGCGCTGGCCGATCGCCATGGCCCCCGCCGGGATCAGGTCGGAATCCGCCACGACAACGGAAAAGCGGCCGACAGGGATGCCCGTGATCGCCGATGCGATTTGGGCGAGCACGGAAGCAGCCCCCTGCCCCATATCGCAGACAGAAGCTCTCAGCTCGACATCTCCCGATTCACGAAGCCGCAAGACCGCTCCTCCGAAGTTGGCGAGCCCTCTTCCGCCCCCGATATTCTTGTACGCCCCCGCAATCCCCACGCCGATTTTCTTCGTTGCCCCCGAGGGCTTCCTCAAATCTCCCAGGGTCCGGATCCTCTTTTGAGCTTCCAGGAGAGCTTCTTTTATGGCGACGCAGGATCTCACGATCTCGCCGCTGAATGTCTCCTTGCCCTCCTCCAGGGCATTCCGAAGCCGCAAATCCAGAGGCTCCATGCCGAGCTTTCTTGCCATGGTGTCGATCTGCGACTCAACGGCAAAATGGACCTGGTTCATACCGAACCCGCGAAAGGCTCCGCCCAGCACGTTATTCGTGTACACGCACGTCCCATCAACATGGACATTCGGCCAGACATAGGGGCCTCCGGCGAAAACCATGGCCTGTTCCAGCACATCGGGGCTCCACCCCTCATAGGCGCCTGCATCGCAGACCAGTTTCGCCTCGAGGGCGACGAACCTGCCGTCCCGGGTGGCCCCTGTTTTGTAATGCATCTTGAAGGGGTGCTTCTTGGTGCTCATCCTGAAAGATTCCGCCCGGGTCAGGGTCATTTTGAAAGGCCGCTTCGTCACCAGGGCTCCCAAACCGAGGAGGATCTGGATCGTGATGTCGAGTTTACCCCCAAAAGCCCCTCCCACGGGCAATCCCCGGATCCGGACTTTTTCCTCAGGCAGGTTGAGGCACTGGGCTATCTGCCCTCTCATGAGAAAAGGGCCCTGGGTGGAGCACCAGATCTCCACGCCTCCATCCTCGGTCACTTTCGCAACCCCGGACTCAGGCTCCATGTAGGCATGCTCCAGGAAAGGCGTTTCATAGGATTCTTCGACAATCAGCGCCGCCTGTCGAAATCCTTCCTTGATATCGCCCTTCCGGTGGGTGACCCTTTTCAGAACGTGCCCGCTCTCGTGGAGAGGAGGCAATTCAGGCCTCTCAAGGGCTGTCTCGGGGGATGCGATCACGGGAAGTTCGGAGAGGTCCGCATGGATCGACCGGGCCGCCCTGCGGGCGTGCTCCTCCGTGTCAGCGATCACCAGGGCGAGGGTGTCGCCGACAAAACGGACCTTATCCTCCGCGAAGACCGGCTGATCAGGGTGGATGAGACCGAACTCGTTTGTTCCGGGAATGTCTTTGGCGGTCAAAACCCGGATCACGCCGGGCGCGGCTTCAGCTTCGGTCGTGTCAATGGCTTTGACAAGGGCGTGGGGAACATCGCTCAGCAACACGGCGCCGTGGCACATCCCTTCGAAATAGAGGTCATCGGCAAAGACGAGTCGGCCCGAGGCTTTGGGGACATCGGACGGATCGAGGACCGATGTGCCGATGATGCCGGCCCCTGCCTCAACGGGTGAGCGAAGCTCCGGGGCCGCCTCACCCAGGAGAACCTTGGCCGCCTCTTCCACGGCTTCGATCACGGGAAAGTAGCCGGTGCAGCGGCAGTAGTTGCCGCTCAATGCCGAAAGGATGTCCGGCCTGGAGGGCGATGGGTTTCCGTCGAGAAGCGCTTTGGCCGCCATGATCATCCCGGGAGTACAAAAACCGCACTGGATGGCGCCCTTGCTGATGAAAGCCTTTTGAAGGGGGTGCAAGCCATGGGCGGCAAGGCTTTCTATGGTTTCGACCTTGGCCCCTTGGAGTTTCCCCATCCTCAGGAGGCAGGATTTTTTTGCCTCTCCGTTAACAATGACGGTGCAGGTCCCGCAATCGCCCATGCCGCACCCGCACTTGGTGCCGGTCAGCCTGGCATGGTCCCTCAGGAACCTCAGCAAAGTTGTGTCCCCCGGAACGGTCGCTGTCAGCGGTTTGCCGTTGACGGTGAGCCGGACTTCCATCTCTTTCATCTTTGCCTCCTCAGTCCCTTTTGTTTCGCTTCTTTCTGTCCTGGCCGGGTTCAAAATCCTTGAAGAGGACTCTCATGGCTCGCACATGTTCCAGCATGAGGGCCCTCGCCGCATCCGGGTTCCTGGCTTTAATGGCATCGAGAATTCTCCGGTGTTGGGCCAGGATGAGTTCGCTTCGCCTGCGGTCCAGCAGGTAGGATGCGATGCTCTGAAAAAGAAGGTCCATGAGAGAGCGCATGATAATCACGATGACATAGTTCTTCGACCCTTCGGCCACGCAGAGGTGGAACTGGAGGTCCGATGGATCGGGGGAGGCCTCTTCGATGATCCTTTGTCGGAAGCTTTCCAGGGAGGTTTCGATCTGGGAGATGTCTTCAGCCGTGGCCCTGGTCGCTGCCAGGCTGGCGGCTTCGGGTTCAAGGATCAGCCGTGCCTCGGTCAGGTCGGATATGCTCGCCTTGCCGAGCCGGACCAGATCGCTGAGGGAATCGCGAACAGGCCTGAAATCGAGGTCCTGGATGAAGAACCCGCCGCTCGGTCCTTTCCTGATCTCCAAAAACCCGGATTGCTCGAGGTTGAGCATGGCGGATCGGACCGCAGCCCTGCTCACGTTGAAAACTTCCGAGAGCTCTCTTTCCGTAGGGAGCTTGTCCCCATGCTTCAGCTTGCCTGTGTAAATCGCCTCCTTGATCTGCTTGAGGATCGATTCGAACGTGCGTTCCTGTCTCAGGGGCTTAAACATGGCGCCTGCTTGGATTAAGGTTAATGTTTAATCCAAAATACCCGGGCAGGGTCAAAAGTCAAGGCTTTATCGTGCCAGGGTCCGGGAATCCTTGCCAGGGAAGGCTAATTTTGTTAGCATTCGACCCTGCGGGTCCGAGGGTACCCAGGGATCGGGGAGACCCGCTGCGCTCAGCGGCCGGGTGACGGCCCGGTTTTGTTTAAGGATATAAGAGAGGGAACAAGGCATGGCCAATCGAAGGGTGGAGAAAGGGGTGAAGCGCGGGCCGCGCTTTGAGATCGAGGTGGACGGTGAAAACCTCGTTGCCTATCAGGGGGAGACGGTGGCAGCGGTCCTGCTGGCCGCGGGGAAGCGGACCTTTCGGAGGACTGCGAAGAGGCATGAACCCCGGGGGATGTATTGCGGCATCGGCCTCTGTCACGAATGCCTGATGGTGATCAACGGGGTGCCGAACACCAAAGCGTGTCAAACCCTGGCCACTCCGGGGTGCCGCGTGGAAACCCAAAAGTGGCGGAGGAATGGACCAAACACTTCGCCTCGCAAGCAGGTTTGATAGGGACGCATCTTTTTCTCTTACAAGTGCCATGATACCCCCCCAACCCTCTCCCCTGTTCGGAGGCTGTGTCATATTCTGTCATCCCGGCCAAGTACCGCGAAGCGGGATGCGAGCCGGGATCCAGAAGAACCAGGAACAGCAGACATTTCCTGGATTCTGGATCTCGGCCGCCAGGGGCGTCCCCGTCCGGAATGACAACCAAAAGACCTAGCGAAACAGTCTCTCGGGGGAGAGGAAAGAGCCTGCCCCGTACTCGATAAGGGGGTGAGGGGGGAGCGCCGAAGTGTCAAGGGAATAAACGCGTTTGTATTAGTGATAAATGTTTTGAAGATTTGAATTTTCGCCATTTGAATTTGTTTAGATTTTCGTGCTTCTGATTTCGGATTTGTTCGTCTGAGTTCAGTTTAACTATCTTTCGGGGGGTCACCCGAGGCCACCGGTTCCACAGGTGGCGTCTCTCTTTAGCATTGCTCGACTGAGGGAGAGTCGGAATTGAAAGAACTGGATCTCATCATTCTAGGAGCCGGCCCC
>JAGUZM010000436.1 GCA_020060805.1 Deltaproteobacteria bacterium
CCACGACCGCTTTGAGTTCGGAAAGATCCTTCTCTTTGGTCCCGACCGATGATTCCAGTCGTCTCACCTTATCCCCGAGGGGAAAGAGAAAAAACTGGATGACGATAAAGCAAGCCACTGCGAGGGCCCCCAGTTTGAGGGCCCATTGTTCCCGTTTGTTGAGGGTCTCGAACCTATCCCTCAAAGCGGATAGTGAGCGTAAATTCCACGACCTGTCCATCGTCTCTGCTCTTGGCATTGCTGATTGTGACCCCTGTGAATTGCCCCGACTTGGTAAGCATTTCCTGAACGGCATTCACGGATTTGAATGAATCCGTCCTGCCTCCGATCTCGACCTTTCCCTTTTCCCAGAAGAGGTTAACGATTTCAAATCTCGTGTCCACCGCAATGGTGCGGCTCAGGGTTTCCAGAATATCCAGGAACGAAGTTTTCCCTGTGCTGCCGGCCCCCAAATCCGAGAGTCGAGCATTCAAAGCGTTCCTTGCCTGTTTGACCTCGTCGACGATTTTCTTCGACTCCGGAAAAGCCTGTGTGTAGGTCTTGCGGATCTCCTCGGTTAAGTGGCGGTCCCTTTTCTCAAGGGCGAAGAGGTCGAGAACGGAAGACGAGATCAACGCGAAGAAGACGGCTGCCAGCAGAATGGTTGCCCATTTGAAATACGTGGAGGCCAGAGCGCCGGACCCTGATTCTGCGAATTCTTCCTTCAGAAAGTTAAATGATTTTCCGCTCTTCCACCACGCCGCGCCAAGGAGGGAAGCCAGGGCATTCACAGGAAGAGCCGGCTCCCCGGTCTGTATTCCCAGCAACTGGGGACTCTGTTCCGAGAACTCGATGTCCGTGTTCTTTTTCAAGGCGGTGTAAGCTGCCGGTTCCAGGAGAATATGACCGGAGGTGCTCACTTTGTTCGGGGTCTCTCCGGCCCTGGTGTTGAAGGAGAGGAGGGTCCGCCTTGTTTCACCGATCAAAGACCTGAGGGCTCTCTCTTCGCCCGCCTCGATGTCACGGCGCAGGTTTTTTGTCCCTATGGGGATGACTCGCAAAAAAACCGGCACCCCGTGATGAAACAGGGAAAAGAGGGTGTGGCTTTGTCCTGTGTCCATGATCAGGGCTTCCGGCTCATGCCTGCAAAAATACCCCAAGGTGGAGACGTCTGAAGTGATGCCGACGACTTGGAGCCCGGCTTCCTCCGCGGTTTGGATTCGCCTGAGAAGAAGATCCCTTTTGGTCACCGCGGCGAGGAATGCCTTTTTGCCCGGTTCCCTGGGAGGGCTCTGCACATAGTCGAGGATGTAATCCTCCAGGGGGTACTCGGAGGTGATCTCAAAACGGATGGCACTGCCCACTTTCTTGGGGCTTGAAAAAGGAAACGAGAACTCCTTGTATTCGATGTCCTTGCTGCTGATGACCAGGAGGGTTCTCCTGGTCGTGGGTTTCTGATCGTCGACGATCCTTTGCAGCGACCCCAGCGCATCCTTGTCCTCATGAGCGAAGGAGACTTGGCGGGATGACCTGAGAAACCTTTGCCCTTTGACCGCCCTGATTTCGGCGTATTTCAGATCCTCCGAAGTGATCATCAGGGCAACGAGGGAACCATTCATGGTTACATCTCCTGCCAGTAGACGATATCCGCCCGGCCCGCAGGCCGTGACACAACGACACGAACCTGTTTGACATTTTCCCTCAGCGTCGCTCTCAAGTGAATTGAAAACGTACGAGAGGAGGTGGTCAAGTACCGGTCAGGAAGGGGGTTTGCATGAGGCCACATCGCCTTGTACCAAAGGTTGCTCGCGAGGTCCGGCTCGTTCGACTCATCCCTTCGATAGGTATCCATCTGCATGGCCAGGTCTTCTGACATGTCTTGTGAAAGGGCCATCAGCACGGGGATCGGGGCGGTGTTGATGTTGATTTGATCACTCCCGTGCACCGTGAGGTACGGGCGAATCCCATTTCTTTTGGGGTTGCCGTAGAAGATCTCCTCCGTGATCCCACGGACGAGAAGCATCTCTTCGATCGTGTCCAGGGGTTGATTCTTGCAGAGGTATCCCTTCTCACGATAGAAGGAGTCCTCCGCGCCGTAGATGCCGCTCATCTCCTCATCCTGGTCCAACCAATCTTTGAGACTGAAGACGATCGTGTTCACCTCCTCTTCGCTCAGCCCAAACCGCGGCTGGCGGAGCAGCCTTTCCAGGATGCCTTTCTGAATCGGGTCAAACTGGCCGTAGTCGTCCAGAAGGTGGTTCACATCAATCTTGCCGTTCTCATCGGAAATCTCCACCTCCACTTTTCCTCCCTCGAGGGCCAGGCCCGCATATTCCGAATAGTCCCGGGCCTTGGCCCACTCCTCAAGGAGGGTGTCGTGCTGGGTGTACAGGCCGTCAAGTTCCAGAACCTCTTTGGCTGCGTTCATACCGGAGATGGCGAGGTAGATGATTTTCTTGTCGTCTCCGAAATGGTTGGTAACCTGGATGTCGGTCATGGCAATCCGGTTGAACTCCACGACGCTTGCCACCAGCAAGCCGATAACGAGGAGGGTCGTGATCAGGGCGACCCCGTCTTTACCGAGCGCTCTTCTGTTGCCCTGTCTGCCTCTCAAGGGCACTCCTTTCCCCTGCTCTGGGAGCGGGTACCGGCAGTTCACCACCTCTGCCTGGTAAAGCGATCATCGGCCTGGCCATGGTGATGAAGCTCTCCCTTTCGCCTTCCATGTTCAGGGTGAAATCAATCACTATAGCTCTCGGGATTTGATCCGTCAGCTCGGGTGTGGACTCATCCCCGTAGAGAAATTCCAGCTTGAACCTCTCCAGGCTTCGACAAAGGGGGACTTCCCTGCCTCCCTCATCCAGGGGCAGGGAGGGTGGGGACTCAGCCCTTCGCCAAAGGGTGTAAATCCCGCTTTTGGGATCCTTGCGCAACCGATAGCCAACCTCGGTCAGAAAAGGTTTCTGTTGAGGTCCTATGACGAGGGAATGGGTCGTTACGAAATCCAGGCGCGGGGTCGGCATGTCCAAATCAACGCTTTCCACGGAAGCCTTGAAAGAAACCTCCCCCCCCTCAGCGGGGAGCGCGAAAATTCCTCGGATGTCCGCGGCCAGGATATCCATCAGGGACCTGGCGGTCTGGTAAAGGTCCACCTTCCGTTCCGCCTCCCTCGAAGCGGCGATGATTCCCGTGAAAGGACCGAGCACCATGGCCACCACCAGAGCCAACAGGAAGATGGCGATGAGGATTTCCAAGAGGGTGAACCCGTGTTCCCGGTTTTGTTGTGCCTCCTTGCGCATGGGACCCATGGGGCTGTTAAA
>JAGUZM010000083.1 GCA_020060805.1 Deltaproteobacteria bacterium
ACAAAAGCTTAATCAGATTTGTCTCTTGGTGGCTTTTCCCTGCAAATCTCCCGACGATGCTCACCAGCCGGTTGAACGGAGACTCTCTCTCAAAGAACCGCGAAAAGTATCGTTTCAATGGCAGGATTTTTCCCGAAGCCCTGTAAATGAGCAGGCACAAAGCGTCGATACCCGGTCTGATTTCCACGAGACGCATCCCCCCATGTCCGAGCAACAGTGAAAGCCCGTAAGGTGTGAAATTTGATATGCTTAGCGAATGAAATGGCTCCAGATGAGAGACAGACCCGACCAGAAAGCCTCCCGGTCTCATTATTCTGCCAATCTCTTCTATCAATCTATACGGCTCGTGGACGTGCTCAAGCACCTGGTGAAAGTAAACGAGATCGAATGCATTGTCCCTTATGGGTAGATGAATGCCGTCGTAGGAGCAAAGATTAATGTTTTTTCTCGTTCTCCCATCAACTTCGGGTGATGCTGCCAAGTCTATTCCGATCCATATGCTGTTCGGTGCTGCCTTGCGGAAAAAGTCTACTGAATCGCCGGTTCCACATCCCAGGTCCAGCACCGCCTGAATCTTAACCCGGTCAACAACGCTTTCGACCAGGTATTTCGATGAGACCTGTCCGCTGCAATCATCAGGGACAAAAGCCCTGAGGTGATCCGCACCATGATACATCTGAAACCTATGTCTATGTTTTTCCCAAGGGAAGATTGACAGGGAAACCCGCAGGCTAGCCGAAAAGAAAAGGGACGGGTCCTCGGTCAAGAACCTGCAGGACGCCATCCTCCACCCTGACAAAGAACTTGACCGGGCATGGAAGCATATTCTCTCGCCCGCTGAAATTGGAGGCGAGTCTTGTTTGTACCTGATCTCTGCGATTGGATCCTACTGATCAATCAGATAAAGCGCATGAATAATAAAGACGTCGCTACTTTGATCGACCCCGATACAACCGTGAAGTGTCATGCCGTTAGCCATTGCCGTCAAAGCCACGGCCAGCATTTCCTTTTCCTGGCCGGGGTTCGGCATACACCACCTTTCACCGAAAGGCGGGTTCTCGCCTGTGCCTCGCAACAAGATAAACATGTTGCCGTATGCCGGCCCAACTGAAGCAACCTTGAAATAACCCCATCTGTTTTCCGCCTCCGCATTTACGGTAAAAGATAAGAAGACAAACCCCAACGCCAGCACTAGTAGAAATCTTTTACCTTTCATTTTATCCTCCTTTCCTGTCCTTCTTTACCTGCTTGCTATTCATAGCCATTATTTTGGGAGCCAATTCCGTTCAATTTTGGCGGAATCTGTCTGCTGCTCCAATGCCTTCTTCACCTGCTTGAGGGTGATCCCCTGCGCTCCGTGCATCCCGGGCGGTATGACCTTAACATCCGGCGAATAGGCTTCTTGCCCTTTAGCCCTGAGGGCATTAATCTGACCGAGCGTAATTCCTTTTCCTCCCGGACGGGCAGGAGGGATAACCTCAATTTCGCCGGAATTCGTGTCTACCTTGGCGATGTTTTCAACTGGCGTCTTCTTGGGAAGGCCGGGTTCGACGTTGAATCCCTTCGAGGACCCGGGTGAGCGGCTCAACGAGGCTCCTGTTTTTCTTAATTGGAAACCATTTTCACCTCTGGCCTTTGCCAGATGTTCAGGCGGCAAACCGAAGATCGATATTTCGATCCTTTTCAACTTGTCATCAGTGAGTACCATGTGGTTGGGTTTTCCAATCCCCTGGGTGACTCTCCTTATTGTCTCCTCAAGGGTCGCATCCTTTAACTTCAAAGTGACTAGAACATCAGTCCATCCTTCATTCACAATGATCTCATAACCGACACTCTTTGAGATCAACTTGAAAACGCTTTCCAAGCGTTCCTTTTCTACATCAAGGGAAAGCATCTGATTATTGCCCCCTTTTCCCGCCGCCGATGACGGCACTATAGCAGGATCAGCCCACAGGATGCTCCCCAAAACAAAAAGGAGAACAGATCCTATCGCCAACCATCTTTTTCTGCCGACCATAACTCATTTCCTTTCCTTTGCAGGTTAATCAAAACCATAGAGACTTGTTCACTACTGTCCCAACGTTAAATGACTAATTTCAGTTGGTTGTTAGACTGCTCCTCATAAGTTATGTATCCGGTACTGGAAAGAGCCCGTAAAATGGGCGTCTTCTCGAAAAGGGTGACACTCAACATCTGTAGAATTGTGTAGAGACTCTGATCCAAATTGAGACGTTTCTTGACTATAGCCACGAGCACATATACGGACATAGCAATCCAGATCTGAGTCTTTACCGCGTTCTCTGAGGTACCATAGAACGCCTTGATTCTGAGATGCTGCTTGATCCATTTGAAGAATAACTCGATTTGCCAGCGGCACTTGTAGATCTTGGTGACAGTGAGTGCTGACAGACAGAAATTGTTGGTCAAGAAGATCAATCGGCGGTTGAGTTCTTTGTCGTAGAATCGGATGCGCCTGAGCTTCTCGGGGTAGCCCTTATGGGGACACAAGCTGTGGAGCATGATGATCTGATCGCACTGCAGTCCTGTGAACTTGTCCACAGGCTGGGAATAGAGTCGATCAAAGTGGAAGTCGCTTTTGGGCCTGGTGACGAAGAAGGCTGAACACTCATGGATCGTGTAGAGCCTAGCGAAGTCAAAGTAGGCACGGTCCAAGATGTAGAAGGCTCCGGGTTCGAATGCGATCTGATCGAGGATGTTGACGTCGTGGACTTTGGCGTCGGAGATGAACACGACGGTGGGGATGTTGCTCTGTAGATCGAGCAGAGTGTGAAGTTTGACAGCACCCTTGTGCTTTCGGAACTTTGCCCAAGTGAAGAGGGAAAGCCACACATCGATGATGGTCGAGTCCAGGGCGTACATGGTTTGATCGATCTCTGTTGCGAAGGATTCTTCGGCGTAGAGTTGTCGGGCTTGACCTATGAGGAGTTGGGCGAAATCGGCGTAGATCTGCCAGGGGCGCACTTGATTGGCATGGGCACGAGTGTTGCGAGAGACCTTGCTGCGGATGCCCATATGGTAGAGCTTCTTCCGTGCGGCCCTGAGGCAGACCTGGATGTCTCTGAGGCTTTCGCGGTAGGTGAGCTGGGCAAAAGCCGGGCAGAGAAACTGGTCCCAACATGAGAAGCTCCGGATCTTGTAGTTGCCGTGGTAGCGCTCTACGCATTGGCGAAACTCGTGGATAGGGAGGAAATCCGTCAATTGAGAGAAAATCGTCCGACCGACATTCATCAGCCATCTCCTTCTGCGAGGGTGCAGAAGTATGGCATTTTGGGAAATCGGAGTTCAAATCGATTAGGCTCATTTTCGCTCGTAGAGCCGCATTAGACGCGGGTTTTGGCTGTTTTCGAAATCAAACGTTGGGACAGTAGTGAGACTTGTTATGTGATTATCCCCGTAAGAAGCGACGACTATTGAATTGCTGTACAACCTCCGTACACAAATTCTGAGATATGAAATACTGGGTTGTTGGTTTTGGGGGTTGGGATGGGGGTAATTATATTTCCCATAATTTCGCTGGGAATTAGGTGAGACGATTACATATACCTACTGCAAATTGGAAATACGACAACATTCGCAAGAAGTCAACAAAAAAGCAAACGGGGTATTTGATTTCACCTCCAAAAAACAGTGTGTTTTATGCAGGAGCGGGCTCATGCTGCCTTGCTAAGCTCGTAAAGGCTTCTGGGGTCGATCACACAATTCGCCGTTTCGGATATCGGTCTGTCTCGTATGGGTTCCCCTTTTAAGTCCGCCTTATTATCTCACTATAACCTAAGAGGGGCGTTTTGCAAGGAGTTCTATAGTGCACTTGATCGCTAATCGTCCAAAAGTAACTGAATCCAAGGCATAATCAGGGTTGGCCGCGAGTTAGGGTCATTCGGCTCTGTTCCTTTGCCGTACTCATCGAGGTTTGTAAACCTATCACTATCGAGATCCACGGGGGCATCATTAAATAGGGGATTTAAGCCGTATCGGATCTCCCACCCATCAGGCATGCCGTCCCTATCCGTATCCTTGTTTTGGGGATTCGAATTGCTCTTGAACTCCTGAAGATTGTTCAATCCATCCCCGTCCGGATCCAGATCGGCGTCGCCAGCACCCAGGTTAAGACCATATCGTATTTCCCATTCACTCGACTTTGCATCGCCTTCAGAATCCTTATTTAGAAGGAGTGATAACCAGGGCATCGCCATCGTTGGGCGAGAACGCTTGTTGTTTGGTGCTGTCCCTTTTCTGTATTCTGCCATGTTTGTCAATCCATCCTCGTCTGAATCCTTCATGCCATCATCGATGTGGGGATTTAGTCCATGCCGCGCCTCCCATGCATCAGGCATTCCATCATTATCGCTGTCTGAATTGTTTGTATAATACGAGGGAAACTTCAGGCCCCCTTCCGCCAACAAAACTCCGCTTGCCTCCCCTGCCTTTTCCGCCCAAGCGCGACAGATATAGTTACGTCCGGCTGAAAGACCGGAAATACTCATTTCTCCTCTAGCACCCGTCTGCACCTCAGAGGGTTTCCTAAAGATGTATCCACCCCCCTCCGCGTGACCATAATCGACGTATATCCGATTAATGCCCTGGCCTTCCTCCCCAAATAACCACGAAACCTTCACCGTATGTTCATTGATCCACTCAAACGCCAAAGGCTGCCCAACAGAGACCGGTTCAGCCGTGAGAAAACCAGCGTAAACCCCAGAAGTGGACTCAAGCTTCCCCTCGAGGTTAAAGAATATAATCCTCACTTCCGTCTCTTCGTTACCTGCATTTTCTTGTGCCCCACCAGCTGGCTTTGGCACACTGTGGCGCATGAAAATACGCTGGAATCCTTCCTGAGTTTGAATCTCCAGAGCCGTCACATCAGCCCCGTGTTCCGAAAGGGCCTTTACCGATATCACAGGTTTTGTCTTGCCTGGAAAGGGCACCAAGACAACGTCCGCATTCGCAGGGCAAGCTTGCTGCCATTCATACACAACTTGGGATGCAGGCGTTTTGAGGTCCCTGTGATAGTCCCAGCCTATCCATCCCCTCGGTGGATCTGTCTGCCCCTCAAACACCTTAATTCCGACTCCTTCAGGCATTACGGGGATAATCATGAGGTTTGCATCCTCATTATTGCTTTCGACAATTTTCGTTCCCGAATGCACTCTTACGCCTGGACTGCTGAACTGAAATTGCAGCTCGAATTCATGGACTTTTGCAGGATTCATCTCATAGAGGCGATCCGAGACAACCCAGTACCCTTTGTTTTTGACGAAAAGCACACGGCGAACGTGAACCACCCCTGGAGCCGGTTCATAGCCGTCTGAGTAACTTCCCACGGCAAAATCGAATACACTGTTGGAAATCCAGCGATTGTCCAGTGGGGAGCCCGTAACCCACAAAGCCTCGCCCAGCTGACGCCTTCTCTGGCCTGATCCGTCGACTACTATGGTGTTGTGACTTTCCGTTCCCAAAAAGTAACTCCGCCAGGGACCGGTTACATACGTGTAGCGGCCGGGATCCATGAGCAGAGACCGACCATATGCATAGAGATCGATGAGAAGCTTATCCTCATGATGGTGATGTAGGCCGAAAGGCCCTGCCTCAAATAGAAGGTAACGTGCGTTCTTGTCCCAGCCCGATCGATTGGCGTACCAGCCCGCATACGGCATGGCGTATGAAGTGAATTCCGGAGGATTGCCTTCCGTTCCTCCCGATGCCACAAACTTCATATCGTCCCGACCAAAAAGCCTGGCCCCTTTGTCCATCCAATACGTGACATCGGCATAGTCGGAGTCATTCAGCATGGGGATGCTCTGATCCGGTTTAACTATGCGCAAAAGACAGTCGAACATATTCTCCAGTGCTTTTTCAAAATCCTGTGGAAGCGATATGCCGTATTTCTTCGCTAGCTCACAGGCCTCCGTAAATTTCCGTAAGGAGACGATGTGGTAGTGAGGGGTGAGTTCTATCTGAGCGCCATCAGGATAGATCTGTTTCGAAAGCTCCTCGTGAAGCCTTGAGATCGCCAGGTCGCGCCAAGCCGATGCCCTCCTGAACTCCGGGAAAAGAACCCCGATTTTGAAAAGCGCCGTCATCTCAGATACAAATGCGTTGCCCGTATGCTCGGTTTTCAACAAATACTCAGCATGCTGAGCGATGCTATGGAGCATCGAGATTCTGTCTTGAACCGTAAAGGAGGGGGAATCAGAGAAAAAACAGAATGCATCAAACCAAGGCCCAGCCATCCGCGCCGCTGCGCGCAGAGGACTCCTCCAACCATAGGTTTCATTGAGAACTTCGAGGGTTGGGTACACCTCCAGCCAGCTTCGCAATTGGCCGACGAAATCTTCGGCATAACGTTCCTCGTAGGTCTCCCAGTAGGCCCGTCCCAAATAGAGCCAGAAGAAGTGTTGATTCAGTTCAGACGTCCATTCTCCATCCCCCACGGGATTGCCATCCCAATCTATTGTTTTGGACAGCACGGCCTCTTTGCCCATGAACGTGAAGCGGCGTTCCAGGACTTTTTGGGACTCTTCAATATAGTTGGTCGGCTCTTCTTCGAGAAATTCAGGCTGCTGGGGCCGTATGGAAAGATTGAAACCCCACTCAGGTGACTGGCGAAGTCGATAGTATTCGACAAGCTTTTTCTTCGCAGTTTGCCTATCGCCCGATAACTCCGCCTGTCTTATCTCCTCGAGTCCTAGACGGTCGAGATCAATGAGTTGGAACAACTCGGTTTCACGCTGGGCGACACTCATTTGAGCGCACACTTCCGTTACGGTCAAGGCATGCAAAACGAGCATCCATGCAAACCATCCGGCTAGCGGGATAAGCTGAAGTATACGCATGTAACCTTGAAGGAGTATCCGAGGAAATCACGAGGGGACCGTTCAATGGAGTCCATAGGATACCGGGGCGTGCCCCGGCGACGCTCATTTGCACATCTTCGACCTCCGGATCCCGGGAAATGCAACCTTTCATCAGCCTGCAACATACGAGACGACACTTTCAGAAGAGTGCTTCAATGATGTAGCCTAGATCCTTCCAGTTGGCAGCATTCCAGGCCTTCTCCGGAATCTTGGTCAAGCGGACCTCCCTTATATCATCTGCACACTGTCGCAGGATTTCCACATAATCCCGTTTCCAGCAACCGAAGTGATAAATCCCTAATCCATTGGATCCTTCAGCCGAATCGGCGTGAAATTCGATCATGATCAAGGCTCTTCGGGCCAACCGCGCCATCTCAGCTATCACTTTTTCGATTTTGTCTGGTCCGATGTAAATGAGGACTGCATCCGTCAGAACCAGATCGAATGCCTTGTCCTGAAATTCCCTGAGCTCATCCGCCCTTCTCACCAGTAGGCGAACGTTTGAGAGTCCGTCCCTTCCTAGAATTCTACTTCCGACCTCAATCGCCTCCGGGTTTATGTCAATGCCGACCAGTTCCGCCTTTGGGTATTCTTTTCCAATCAGAGCCAGATTCGGTCCGCAGTTGCATCCAATCTCGAGCAGACTTCGAACAGAGCCGAACGCTTTCACTTTTTCCAACATCAACTGCCTGTGACCGTGACTGCGGGAATCCCAATAGCCCTGAACCCATTCGTTCTGATCGCCGGTGGACGCACGACTTCCCCAGTCGTCACCTTCTCTTAGGTGCCTCTTCGACCAGTATCTTTCCTGTACACCGGTCCCCCTGAATCGTTCATTCAGGTTTCTGTACTTCCAGTAGCATCCCTTCGCTAAGGAATATAAACTAGGGGCATAGGCCTTGATCTTCGCTTTCAATCCTGCCTCGCCTTGCTATCCAGGGCCAGCCGTTCATAGATTTGTTCAATCTTACCCATCTCTATAATATAATTATTTTGTTCTTTTATGATTCTTCTGTTTTTCTTCCCAAGGGATTTCCTTTCTTGCTCGTTTCTCACGAGGTGAATGACGCGTTCAGCCAAAACCGCCGGTTGCCTCTTCGGAATCACGTAACCGTTTTCCCCGTCCTTTATCCAGCGCCTTATATCACCAACCTCCGTGCTGACCACGGGCAATTCACACGCCATGGCCTCAGCCGTGCTGGCCGCGATCCCGCTCTCGGAGAGCGATGTCACAACATAGACATCGGCCATCTGAAGAGACCTCACCATCTCGTTCTCCTCAATCATCCCCAGAAACGTTACCGAACCGCCGACTCCAAGTTCCTCCACAAGATTCCTAAGGTACTCCTCTTCCGTCCCATACCCCGCGATCACGAATTTTGCGGTGGGGACATCCTGCAAAACATAAGGCACAGACCGGATCAAAGTTTCTATGTTGTGGACCGGATCCAACCTCCGTGTGCTTATCACGACAGGTCCGTTTGCCCCCTCTCCGCGCTTGAGATGGCTCCCATTACGATCAGGCCGGAATTTGCAAACGTCAGTACCAAAAAACACGATCTCGATTTTTTGAGGGTTCACCCCCAGTTTAATGATTTCGTCTCTCATTTCGTATCCATCGCAATGAACCAGGTCTGCTCTCTTTAGAGCCGATTTCGTAAGCACTCTCGCAGTCCTCGACTCCTTGGCATAGATAAGGACATCGTTTCCCTGAGCGCTGATCATTAAAGGATGAAACCCTGCGGATGCAGCCAACCACGCGTATGCTCCAGCGTCGTGACAGTGCAATAGGTCCGGATTGATCTCAGCCAACCTCTTTTTCAGCCCTAACAACACAGGACACAAATTAAGCAACCGGAAAATGAACCCCGATCCTCTGAATGATTTGTGAATGACCTCTACTCTGACGGGATCATAATTTGGAAGAACTTCATCATGAAGGGTCAGCACATGGACCTCATGTCCTCTCCCGGCAAAGAACTTTGTCCACCGCCTCATGTGATGGGTAATGGCATCACCGAGGAAACAGAGCTTCATCCCACGCGCTCCGCTTCAATCGTGGCTTTATATCCCTCGGTACCCTCCCATCCCGTCCCCTTACTGAGTTGCACAAGGATTCCCTGCGGAATAATCGCCAGATAGAACAGGGTGTTATCAGAGAGGCTGATGACGAACAGCCACATAAAGATACAGAAGAGAGAGAACAACAGAAGACCCCTGTTCGGATTATCTCTTTCTCTGACAATGGATCGCCCCACCATAACTAGATTAGCCAACAAGAGCACCAGGCCGATACCGCCGCTGTCAACAACAAGAGCTGTAAATCCTTCCACCCCAACCTTTTCCCCGAGGAGCTCGGCGCGGTGAGGCAAATACACCAGGAACAGATCATAAACATCTTGCACTACGACAGTGCTGTGCGCTCGCCATCCATGACCGAACAGAAAATGACCAACTGAGTCTGTAGTAGCGGAAAAAGCGACCTTCGCATATATGAGTCTGTCAACATCCATGATTGTGGTTTCGGGATCCACAACAGCGCTCCCAACGCTTGTCAGATTCCTCAACAGGTGTCCGAAATCTCCCTCATAAACGTCCGAAGATTTCACGAGCACGATCGTCAATCCCACGATTACCGAGGCTAACAAAAGAAATCTCCTAAGCCCTATTCTTTTCAGGGACGCAACAAAGAAGCCCGCAACAGTCAGCATTGCCACCCTGGAGTCGAAGTACACCGCGATGATCAGAGCAGATGCGAAGACTCCCCACCCCACCAACCGATCCCTAACATTACGGCCCTTAATCAAACTCACTGCAGCAGGCATCGCCAGAGCCACGGGGAACATGACCTGCGCGCTTGAACCCAGCTCGGTGGTCTGAAGATACCATCTGCTTATTCCCCGCACGGTCTCTGAAAAGAAAGCGTACAACCCAACCAGCATAAAATATAAGATGCTCGAACCTGCGATGATAACGCTCATCTTCCTGCTCGACGGGGCAGGGTACCTTCCCGAGTTGACCATTCCCGAAACAACCGCTAGCATCAAAAAGAACCCTACCCAGAGACCTTTTCGTGGGCTTTCGAGCACCAAAATCCCCCTGATGCTTTGGAAGATCAAGTAACCGATAAATGCCCAGAATAGCCACAGATGGCCTCTGCTTTCCAGCACATTTTCTCTTCTGACCTCTCCCGGACCCGAAGCCACCGATGCACCGATAAAGGCGCCAAAAAGAACAAAGAACATCATTATTTCGTCAGCATAGGATAACCTTCCGACCATAAGGCCGCTCGTCACAATGGCTCCGATCAGAAGGACAGGCCAGAAGTGCTTTCGCTTTTTGGCAACGATCAAGACCACTGTCACCCCAAGCAACGCCCCAATCACCCACTGCGGAAGGTACATTAGCTCCGCGTCTGTTAAGTACCGCCACTCCATTTACCAACTCTTCAACATCAACTTTGCTTTACTCTTCCTCTCCAACACCCCTTTACCTTCCCTATTCCCATGTCCTATTGGAGAATAATGAGAAGGAACCCCCTTTAGCTGACCCGCTGTCGAAACCACCCTTCAACGCCAAGTATCTCTCTCCGCTGAAGCCCCATGAAAAGGGGCCGCTGAGCTTATTAC
Organism: Deltaproteobacteria bacterium; assembly: GCA_020060805.1. GTDB lineage: Bacteria > Desulfobacterota > DSM-4660 > Desulfatiglandales > HGW-15 > JAHECH01. The sequence goes on from JAGUZM010000083.1 coordinate 10,505, forward strand.
AACCTTATGGTGGGCAAGGCTTTACCAGTCGGAGGTAATAGTAAGCGAAGCGTCTGCCAGTTGAAGAAAAACATTTATCTTTCTTGCGTGTGTAACCTTGGGAGGTATGCCGTTAGGGATACGTTGACCTCTGTGAGACGTCCTACCATCACCTTTCCACCCATGCGGAATCCCTTCTGAAAAGAAACTTCACGTACATCTTTCGCTCCACTTTGCTCGAGCCGAAAAATACATAAATAACAGCGTAGCAGGTAATGACAATGAGACTATTGAGCCCCAGGGAGATGTAATTGTCCGGCATGAACAGGCGATCCTGCAACAACAACACCAGGCCAACTGTCGGCACCCCCATAAGCAGAGGAGGTATTATCCCAGCTTTAAGGTATTGGGGAATCGAAAGCCCTACGTATCTGCATGCAAGCAGCGGCACCACCCAGCAGCTTGTCAGGATATGCGCCGCGAGAGTACCTATTGCCGCCCCAACAGCGCCGACCTGTTTCACCAGTATGATTGAGACCACGATATTCAGCACCGCATTGACCGTTTCCGAGAACATGAATACCTGGTTTTTCCCAATACCTTGCAGTAACAGTCCGGGAGTGGTGCCGAAGGCGTGAAAAAAATCCATAATGATCAGGACAGAGATAACCTTCATCCCAATGAAGTTTTCATTGCCGACCCAGAGACCGATGAATTGCTTCCCGTAGAGAAACAGGCAGATAGCCAACGGCGTCATGATGCCAACAGAAATCTTTGTAACTCTCAGAAAAAGCACCCGAAGTTCCTCGATTCGTCCCAAGGCATACAAGTTCGAGAAACGGGGAAACAGGGTGGTAGAGATCACAGAGAACACATAAGTCACAAGGAAGCACAGCCTGTAGGCAATGGAATACAAAGCTACGGTCCCTGAACCCAGAATGACACCGATGACGATATTGTCGGTAAAATAGAGAACCTGGGAGGTTATTCCCAGCACAAACGATCTGATGCTGTAAGGCATGATCTCCTTCAGCATTCTTAAATTGGCCAGTCGATAGCTGACAGCCAGCCCGTATCTCCCGCCATGATAGATAAAAAAGAGGTAAAGCACTGACATGACGCCAGTTCCCAAGATAGAGGCACAGGCAACGCCAACAAGTCCGAACCCTAGGTACAGGAATAGCACCGTCAAAGCCATGTTGACGAGGAGCTGGATCATGACGCATATTTTCCACAAATCCACCCTTTGGTAACCATAGAGAATATTCCCGAACATGGCTCCCACAATCATCAGGACAGTGTTAACGACCATTATGAAAAGGGTGATTCGGGCGGGGTACGAAAGTTCGGCTGGGATTTCAAAGAGGCGGGGAATGAAAGGCATGAATCCCACAGACGCGAGGATGATGATACTTCCCAGGAGGCTAAACGCGACAAGTGCCGTGGAAAACAGGCTGTTGAGGGCGTCCGTCTTCTCCAGAGCAGCGTATTCTGCAGTGTATTTGGCGACTGCAGTGTTTAATCCCAGATTAAAGAAACTGAGATACCCCACAATCGAACCGAAGATTGCCCAAAGCCCGAAACCTTCTTGGCCCAGATACCGGAGCATAATGGGGGTTAGCAGGAAAATCGAAACAAAATGGAAAAAATAGTGTAGGTATGTGAGCGATATCCCTCGTAGTATGAGTCCCCTCTGATACACTTATGCCTTCTTTCCTCTCTGACGGCCCTCTTCCCACAAAAAAGGACCTTGCGCGTCAGCACTTGCCCGCAAGCGGGCCACTCCCCCTCTCAGGTCTCCCTAATTTGCTCGCCTTTTCCTGCAATCTTCCGCACAAAACGCAGAAAATTAAGGGCTAGCGGGAAAAACGGTTCCAAGCGTAGTCGGTACATGCTCATTGCCGCATAATACCTAAGAGCGATAGGTGTAAGAATCCGCCCGCCATAACGTCTGCTGATGATATATCTATCCCGGTAAAGCTTTGCTCGCTTCTCAAGACTCGTTGGACAAAAAACACTTTCAGTGTGTATCATCGTTTTAGAAAGCACTCTATCCACACTGTGCACAGGAAACCTTTTTGCTATCCTCAGCATAACGTCAAAATCATCTCCGCAGGAATCGAGCCAACCTATTCTTTCCATGACAATCCGCCTGTAAAAGGCTGAGGGCGTAGCTATCTGCCTCGACGTGTTGACAAAGTCCTCAAAGCAATATTCCCTGGCTCTATGCCTTCTGATCACCTCTCCGTCCGGGCTTATGAAGTCACAGTCGCCATGCACGAAACAGGCTTCCTGATGGGAGAGAAAGAAGTCCACCACTGTTTCGACAGCGTCCAGGGTATAAACGTCGTCATAGCCAAGACAGCCGAAGATCGAACCCTCAGCCATTCTAAGACCCTTGTTCCACGCCTCACCTGGCCCACTATCACCCTCAGATATGAACCTTATTCGGCCCCTATATTGAGCCTGATACCGCTCCAGAACCTGGACGGTTCCGTCACCCGAGTGACCGTCGACAATCACATGCTCTATGTAAGGGTAAGTTTGTCCAAGGACACTTTCGATGCACACCTGAAGGTATTTCACTGCGTTGAAAGTAGGGGTAATAATACTCACGAGCGGTTTTTCTTCCGCTTCTTTCCACTTCTCAATCATTTCATTATGCTCACCGAACCTCGCCGGCTGGATACAAATAGGCTCCCTTCTTATTCCCGTACCAGACAACTTCTTTGCACCAATTCTCCCACGAATCCCAGGACTCAGTTTCTCTGTCTATCCGGTAGTAATGATCACCCCTTCTTATAGATAGGGGAACCCCCTTCAGTGCGGCAGCGTACAGCTCCCAAATATTATACTTGAGATGTATGCTCAGATTGGCTGGCTGAAAGGGCAATTTTATTAATGTCCGGTTGAGTCGGACGGATTCATGAAGAACCGAGGCAGCCTCTTCTTCCGGCTTTAGGCCCGCTACTTCTCTCAGGACG
>JAGUZM010000593.1 GCA_020060805.1 Deltaproteobacteria bacterium
ACGCCCTTGCGCTTCGCTATGACTTCACCTCCATCAGGTTGTCAAAGGGACTCTCACCCTCGAGCTGTCGAACATGCTCGGCACACACAAAAAGGGGTTCACCCGATAACATCCGGGGAACCCCTTTTCGGGCAGGAGGGGAGCGCTCTTAGATATCGTAATACAGAGCGAACTCCCACGGGTGGGGACGCAGATCAATGGCCTGGACCTCTTTTTCCATCTTGTAGGATATCCAGGTTTCGATCACATCCGAAGTGAACACATCCCCTTTCAACAGGAACTCGTGGTCTTCAGCGAGGGCATGAAGGGCTTCCCGCAGGGAACCCGGCGTATGGGGCACCTTGGCAAGCTCTTCCGGGGGGAGATCATAAATGTCCTTGTCAAGGGGGTCCCCGGGATGGATCTTCTTCTGGATCCCGTCGATCATGGCCATCAGGATCGCAGAGAAAGCGAGATAAGGGTTGCAGCTCGGGTCCGGGCAGCGGAACTCGATTCGCTTTGCCTTCTGGGAAGCGGAGTAGAGGGGTATCCGGATCGCCGCGCTGCGATTGCGCCTGGAGTAAGCCAGGTTCACCGGCGCTTCAAACCCTGGCACCAGGCGTTTGTAGCTGTTCGTGGTCGGGCTGGTGATGGAGAGCAGAGCCGGAGCGTGCTTCAGGATGCCGCCGATGGCGTACATCGCCGCGTCCGAGAGGCCCGCATAACCATTCCCGTAGAAGAGGTTCTGGTCTCCCTTCCACAGGGAGGCATGGACATGCATCCCTGTGCCGTTGTCGTTAAACAGGGGCTTCGGCATGAAGGTGACGGTCTTTCCGTGCTTCTTCGCTACGTTCTTGATGACGTACTTGTACTTCAGCACATTGTCCGCCATCTTGACCAGGGGCTGAAACCGCATGTCGATTTCCGCCTGTCCCCCTGTGGCGACCTCATGATGCTGGGCTTCGATCAGAACGCCGATCTTTTCCAGGGTGAGCATCATTTCGCTCCGGATATCCTGCTGGCTGTCGGTCGGAGGCACAGGAAAGTAGCCTTCCTTGTAACGGGGTTTGTACCCGAGGTTCGGGTTTTCAGGCCTGCCGGCATTCCAGCGTCCCTCGACGGAATCGATGTGGTAGTAGCCCTCGTGCTCGTTCTGGTCAAAGCGGATGTCGTCGAAGATGAAGAATTCCGCCTCAGGCCCGAAATAGGCCACCTCCGCAATCCCAGTGGTTTTGAGGTAGTTCTCCGCCTTTCTCGCAATATTGCGGGGATCGCGCGTATAATCTTCGCCCGTCACAGGGTCGCAGATGTTGCAGATGATCACCAGGGTCTTTGCCTGAAAAAAGGGATCGATGAAGGCTGTCTTCGGAACCGGCCTCACCAGCATGTCCGATTCGTTGATCGCCTGCCACCCCCGGATGCTTGACCCGTCAAACCCGAGGCCGTTCTCGAAGGTGTCTTCTCCGACCTCCCTTGCAGGGATGGAGAAGTGCTGCCAGAGCCCCGGAAAATCCATGAACCGCAGGTCCACCACCTCCACCCCTTCTTTCTTGATCACGTTAAGAACATCTTTTGCCGTCTCGATTTCGCTCATCTCTCTCCTCCTGATATTGAATGATGGTATTCTGCTAAAGTTCCCCGTCTGGAAACTTCATTCACCCGGACTGCCGCTTCTCCGATTCGCAAATTGTCATGGTGGGAAAGCTACGCAAGACATGTGCCACGGCAAGGACGTTTCTAACCTTTTGATAATATTGCGCTACCTGCCTTTGCCCGGGTGGTGGGTGATTCTCGATGAACGACAATTTTGTATGACCTGGCTTTGGTACGCTACAAAATGGTATTTCTTCCTCAGCTCCGACAGGGTGCGGACTTCAGGGAAGTCGCCCTGCGCCGCAGGGTCCCCGTAGAATCGGGATTTCTTCCCCCCAGCCCAGGAAGTCGAGATCCTGTGATGGAAATTAAGGTTGATTGCCCTTTGTCAATCAAGTATATGATTTGGCTCATTACCTTTTGCGGGAGTTGCCCTTTCAAAACGGGCACCCCCAAGAAAAGGAAATCCCCCCTTGGAGTTTGTCCGGCAACCTGATCAGGGCTCGTTTATGTCATTTCGACCCCTGTGAAAACAGGGGGAGAAATCTTGAGAACCCTGACCCCCGGAAAACCAAGATTCCTCGGCTAAAGCCTCGGAATCACGTTTTCGGACATCCTCGTAGGGAGGATAGAAAGTCTCCATAAGGACGAAACATGTATTGGCGAGAAAGAGTGTACTGCGGTGAACTGAGTCCCTCCCATGAAGGCAAGGAAGTCATGCTCATGGGATGGGTGGATGCGATCAGGGATCACGGGAATCTCCTCTTTATCCACCTCCGGGACATCAAAGGCATCATCCAGGTTGTTTTTGATCCCCGGGTGAGCCCGGAGAGTTGCCAAAAAGCAAACTCCCTCAGGGAAGAATACGTCATCCGGGTTAAAGGAAAGGTCGCCCCCCGGGAAAAGGGTACGGAAAACCCCAACATCAGCACGGGCGACATCGAAGTCTTTGCCGAGGAGATGGAAATCCTCTCGAACTCCAAGGTCCTCCCTTTCCACATTTCCGAAAAAGCGATGGTTCTGGGGGAAAGCATCAAAGCGAGCCCTGAGAGGGTGGATGAGGACCTGCGGCTTCAGTACAGGTACCTGGACCTGCGGCGGCCCTCCATGCAGGAGCTCCTGGTCAAACGGTATCAGATCATGAGGTGCATCAGGGATTACCTCGGCCATCTCAACTTCCTGGAGGTGGAGACTCCCTTCCTGACAAAAAGCACGCCCGAAGGGGCAAGGGACTACCTGGTCCCGAGCCGCGTCCATCCGGGCAAGTTCTATTCCCTGCCCCAATCGCCGCAGCTCTTCAAGCAACTCCTGATGATGAGCGGCATGGACCGGTATTTCCAGATCGTCCGGTGCTTCCGCGATGAAGACCTGCGGCCCAATCGCCAGCCCGAGTTCACCCAGCTCGACCTGGAGGCTTCTTTCATCGACGAGGAATTCATCTACGAGGTCGTGGAAGAGCTGACGGTGCGAATGTTCGCACTGGGCGGCATTCACCTGCAAAAGCCTTTCCCGAGGATGACCTACCAGGAAGCGGTGGAGCGCTACGGGTCAGACCGGCCGGATGTGCGGTACGATATGGCCTTCGAAGATGTCACGGACATCGTCAGGGAGACGGGTTACGGCGTCTTCCGTCAGGTGACGGGCGCCGGTGGATCGGTCAAGGGATTCCTCGTCAGGGGCAGGTCGGACCGGCTCAGCAAGAACGTGCTCCAGAACGACTATGCCTTGAGGATAGCCCCTTCCTTCGGAGCGAGAGGGATGACATGGATGAAAGTGACGGGGGGTGCCCTGGAATCCAACATCGCCCAGTTTTTCAGCGAATCGGAGCGGGATCGGCTGAAGGAGCGCTTCCGGGTCGCGGAGGGGGATGTGCTGATCATGGTCGCGGACATCTCCCGTGACCTGGTGAATAAAGTCCTCTCCAGCCTCCGCATGCACATGGCCGATCGGCTGAACATGATCCCCGCCGGCCGCTACGCGCCCCTCTGGGTCACGGATTTCCCTCTCTTTGAGCTCAAGGACGGGAACCTCGGCTCCCAGCATCACCCCTTCACCATGCCGGACCGGACCGACTTTGACCCGGCCGATCAGCAGGATCTGATCACCCTCAAGTCGAGAGCCTATGACCTGGTCATGAACGGCGAGGAACTGGGAGGGGGAAGCATACGAATTCATGACATGGAGGTTCAGAGGAAAATCTTCAGGGCCCTCGATCTGACGGATGAAGAGATCGAAGCCAAGTTCGGCTTTTTCCTCAGGGCCCTGGAATACGGCGCCCCGCCCCACGGCGGCCTTGCCCTGGGCCTCGACAGGGTTGTGGCCATGATCCTCAACGTCCCTTCCATCAGGGAGGTCATCGCCTTTCCCAAGAATCGGAGTGCCTATTGTCCGTTGACCCAGGCTCCATCCCCCGTGGCGGAATCACAGCTCGGCGAACTGGGACTGCTTCGATCCTCTCCTGAACCGGGCATGGGGAAGGCAAGGGAATTGGCGAAAACAGAGAGAGTACCCTCCTCCCCGGCTGAAGGGATTACCCTTGCCTGCGTCAGACATGTGGCAAAGCTTGCAAGGCTCAGGATGACCGATCAAGAGGCCCTGTCGTACCAGAAGGATCTCAACGACATCCTCGCTTACGTCAAGACCCTGGGCGAGTTGGACACGGAAAACGTGGAGCCCATGAGTCATGTGCTGGAAATCAGAAATGTGTGGCGGGAGGACAAACCGGGCAAATCCGACGAGAACGAGGCGATCCTGTCCAACGCTCCTGTGAGAGACGGGGATTACTACAAGGTGCCGAGGATTATAGAAGGCTGAGTATGGAACTATGGGAGAAAACGGCTGCTGAGCTGATCCGAATGCTCAAGAAAAGAGAGGTGAGTTCCCGGGAGATCACGGAATCGGTCCTCAAAAGGATCGAAGAAAAGGAGGAAAGTACCCATGCCTTCATCACCGTTACCCGCGAAACCGCCCTGGAGCAGGCTGATCAGGCGGACAAGAGGCTCAGGAAAGAAAAACACCTGCCCCCTTTGAACGGCATCCCCGTGGCTGTCAAAGATGTCCTCTGCACCAAGGGAATCAGGACCACCGCCGGCTCATCCATTCTCGGCAACTACATCCCTCCCTACGATGCCACTGTCGTGAAACGGGTGCTCAGGAGCGGGGCCGTGCTCGTCGGAAAGACGAACATGGATGAGTTTGCCATGGGCTCCTCCACGGAGAACAGCGCCTTCGGGGTGACCAGAAACCCCCTTGATCCGGACCGGGTGGCCGGAGGGTCGAGCGGCGGTGCCGCTGCCGCCGTGGCCGCAGGGGAGACGATCCTTTCCATAGGCTCGGACACGGGAGGCTCCATCCGTCTTCCCGCAGCTTTCTGCGGCGTGGCAGGCATCAAGCCCACCTACGGCCGGGTATCCCGCCACGGGCTCATTTCTTATGCCTCGTCCCTGGACCAGGTGGGCGCCCTCGGCAAGACGGTTGAAGACTGTGCTCTGCTCCTGAACCTGATCTGCGGCCATGACAGGAGAGACACCACATCCGCTGACATGGAGGTGCCGGACTTCCGGCGCTCCTTGAACAAGGGCATCAAGGGCCTTCGCATAGGCCTTCCCAGGGAATACTTTGTCGAGGGCATTGATCCGCAGGTTAAAGAGAGGATCATGGCCGCGGTGGAACGGCTATCTCAGAACGGAGCCCATATCGTGGATGTCTCCCTGCCCCACACGCGGTATGCGATCAGCACTTACTATCTCGTCGCCACAGCCGAGGCGAGCAGCAACCTCGCACGTTACGACGGCGTCAAGTACGGCATGAGGTCAGGGGAGGAAGTGACGGATTCGGTCAATCTGTATGAAGCGACGAGGAGCGAGGGTTTCGGCAAGGAAGTGAAGAGAAGGATCATGCTCGGGACTTTTGTTCTTTCAGCCGGGTACTACGATGCGTACTACCTGAAGGCACAGCAAGTCCGCTCCCTGATCAAAAGGGGGTTTGACAGGGCCTTTGAAAATGTGGATTGCATGGTCACGCCCGTTTCTCCATGCCTCCCCTTCAGGGTGGGAGAAAAGATCACGGAGCCTCTCCAGATGTACCTGGTGGATGTGTACACGGTCTCCCTGAATCTTGCCGGCCTGCCCGGCATGAGCGTGAACTGCGGGATGGTCGGCCATCTGCCCGTGGGCATGCAGATCATCGGGAAGCCCTTTGATGAAGAAACGATCCTGCGCGTGGCAAGTGTCTACGAGGAAATAAAATGAATGGAGTGATGGAGTGGTGAAGCATTGAACAGTGATCAATGGTCATTGAACATTTAACATTGAACATCGGGAAAAGCGTTTTGCCGATTCCCAATCGAGCAGCCAAATGATCAGTGCTCAATGCCCAATGTTAAATGATCAATGCTCAATGCCCAATGTTAAATGACTATGGATTTCGACATCATCATCGGTTTTGAAACGCACGTGGAGCTGAAGACCGAGACCAAGCTCTTCTGCGACTGCCTGGTGGCGTACAACGCGCCTCCCAACACCCATATCTGCCCGGTCTGCACAGGTCAGCCGGGCGCCCTGCCTGTTCTGAACAAGAGGGCGGTCCAGTTCACCGTCAGAGCGGGGCTGGCGCTCAATTGCGTCGTGAACAGACGCTGTCGTTTTGCCAGGAAGAATTATTTCTACCCCGATCTCCCCAAGGGGTACCAGATCTCTCAGTATGAGAGCCCCTTTTGCCAGAACGGTTATCTCGAAATCCCGGGGGACAACGGGCAGCCGTACGCCGTGGGGATAAAGAGGGTCCATCTCGAGGAAGATGCGGGCAAGCTGGTCCATCCCGCCAGCACACCCGAGGCTTCCGGCTACAGCCTTGTGGACTACAACCGCGCGAGCGTTCCTCTTCTCGAAATCGTGACGGACCATGAACGAAACCCTGTTCGGTCCGTCCGGGAAGCCCGCGCCTATGTCGAGAAGCTCCGCCAGGCGCTCCAATACATAGAAATCAGCGACTGCATCATCGAGAAGGGCCAGTTCCGGTGCGACGTCAACATTTCCCTCAGGCCCAGAGGACAGGCGACTTACGGGCATCGCGCTGAGATCAAGAACATGTCCTCCTTCCGATTCATCATGGACGCCCTCGAATATGAGATCCAGAGGCAATCCGACATGCTTCGATCCGGAGGCGAGGTCCTTCAGGAAACAAGGCTCTTCGACGAGCAGAAGAAGGTCACCCTGCCCATGAGGAGCAAGGAAGACGCGCCTGATTACCGGTACTTCCCTGACCCGGACCTGCTCGAAATCGAGCTCGATCAGCAATTCATAGACAAGATCAGGAAGAAGATGCCCGAGCTCCCCGACCAGAAGGTCCATCGCCTGATCGAGGAATACGACATACCCAAGAGCGATGTCCTCGTTCTCACAAAGGACAAAAACGCCTCCGACTTTTTCACAGCCTGCGCCCTGGTCTGTGAAGACCGCAAAAGGCTGAGCCGGTGGATCATCAGGGAGCTTTTCGCGCTTCTCAAGAAAGCCTCCACGGCGATCGAGAAATGCCCTGTCAGCCCGGGTGATTTCTCAAGGCTTATAGACCTCGTGAGCCGGGGTGAGATTACGGACAAAATGGGGAGGATGATCCTGGAGGAGATGTTCGAGAGAGGGGTCGGCCCGGATACGGTCATCGAAGAAAAGGGGCTGAAGCCGATTCACGATCTTTTCGCCCTGGAGGAAGCTGTGGATGCCGTGCTGGCGGAAAACCCGGAGGTGGTCAGCAAGATCAAGGAAGGGAACAAGAAGCCTGTGGATTACCTGATCGGCCAGGTGATGAAAAAAACCCTTGGCAAAGCGAAGCCCAAAGACCTGGGCAAGCTCATCCAGAAGAAACTTCTTGGCTGAAAGGCCGTCTTTTCACAGGCCGGCCGAGAGGGGCCGGCGTCGTACTACTTCTTGAGGTTCTGCTGGAGCACTTCGATCCGTTTGTCGAATTCCTTGAATTTCTCCGGCGGAATGATCTCTTTCCCCAGATCCCCCGGCCGTGTTTCGAGGGCCTTCAATTCTTCGGGCTTGAGAATCCGCAGTTTCTCAGGCGCCAGCATCTGTTCGAGCGTTTGGATTTTTCGTTGCAGTTCCGCTCCCGCCCTTTTCAAGCGTTGGTTTTCTTCCTCCAGGGCGGATTTGAAATCCCTGGTTTCGCTTATCGCTGAGATCAGCTCAATCTTGGCATCAGCGATCTCGATGGACACGCTCGACGCCCGGTAGGCAATAACGACAAGCCCCAGCGTAGCGACCACGATCGCAAAACTCAGGGAATGCCAGAAGCTTTTCGGAATATTCGTCAAGTCCATCGCTCCTCCCCCTCTCACTCCTGCTAGAGTCTCGGCAGGTATCGATCTATCTCGAACTGGCTCACGTGGGTCCTGTACGTATCCCATTCGATCTTCTTGTTCTCGATGAACTTGTTGAAGATGTGATCCCCCAGCACCTCCCTCACCAATTTACTTTTCTCCGTCTCCAGGATAGCCGCGTACAGATTGCCCGGAAGATCCGTTATGCCGTGGGCCCTTCTTTCAGCAGGGTTCATCTCGTAAATATCCTCTTCAATCGGGGCCGGCAGTTCCATTTTCTTCTCGATCCCGTCCATCCCAGCCCCCAGCATGACAGCAAAGGCGAGGTAGGGGTTACACGAAGGATCAGGGGAGCGGAATTCGATCCGTGTGGCGAGTTCTTTGCCCGGTTTGTACATCGGGACCCTGATCATCGCCGAGCGGTTCCTTCTGGCCCAGGAAACATACACAGGGGCCTCGTACCCGGGAACCAGCCTTTTGTACGAATTGACCCACTGATTGGTCACGGCCGTGATCTCAGGGGCATGGCGCAGCAGCCCGGCGATGTAGT
>JAGUZM010000320.1 GCA_020060805.1 Deltaproteobacteria bacterium
CCTCATTGAAGGATGTGGCATAGTTCAGGGGCATCAGAGAGACGGTATGATGAAAGGAGCAAAGACATGGCGACGATTCAGCCCAAGGGAGAAAAAACCAGGCAGGCAGTGAAGTGGATTTCCGGGGAGCTGCAGGAGGATGAAAACAAATCCATTCCCAAGTTGATCCAGCAGGCCGCGATGCGGTTCAACCTCTCACCCGTGGAGGAAGCGCAACTCGTGTCGTTCTACAAGGAAAAGAAGGGCCAGGGGTCCTGATTGGGGATGTGGGAGGATCGGTTCCAGGGAAAAGGGGTCACATCTTGAGGCGGCCCGAGCGCCGGGAGAGATGGATCAGAAATCGCACGGTGCGGTAAAGGAGCCACGTCATGACGAGGATGCTCATCCCTCCCGCAGCGATGGGCATCCAGGCTCCATCCTTGTGGAGGTGGTGCAGTCCTGTGCTGATGGACACGATCCCGATGAGGGTAACGTAAGCGGTCACAAGGCCCAGGCCGAAAACGGCCAGCCATAGGGTCAGCTTCTTCATGGAAAAAACTCGAAGGGGCTATTTCAGAACTCCCTTTAGCTTCCGACTCAAGAACTCTATCTGATTCCTCACCTTGTTGTCCACTTTCATTTTGTGTTCGATCATCTCGGAAGCGTAAAGGATGGTGGAGTGGTTCCTGTTCAGGGTCTTGCCGATTTCTTCCACGGTCATTGCCGTGAGACGGCGGCACAGGTAGATGTACACGTTTCTGGGATAGGAGTGAATCTTTTTGCGCGATTTTGACGCCAGGGCGAGGGGGTCAACCTTAAAATACTGGCACACCACGCTGCGAATATCCTCCGGCGCGGCGCAGCCCTGATCAGAGGAATGGGAGAGGATAACTTCCCGGGCAAGGTCTCCGTTGATCTCCGCGTCGAGCAGTTCGGATTTTGCCTTCAGGTACCTGAGAGCGCTTTCGATCTGTCGAATATCGCCCATAAGGCCGTTGCCCAAAAGGGCAATGATCTCATCGGAGAGCTGGATGCCCTGTTCAAAGGACTTCCTTTCGAGGATCTTGATCCGCGTGTCATAGTCGGGCTTCTCGATCGTCGTGACGATCCCCGAGGTAAGGCGGGAGGAGAGCTCCCTGGTGAAGTTGGGAATGTCTTTGGGCAGGAGGGAACTGGTGAAGATGATTCGCTTGTGGTCATTGGCCAAGGCATCCAGGGTGTATCCCAGTTCCAGCTGGGTTTTCTCCTTGCCTCCGAGAAAATGAACCTCCTCCAGAAGGAGCACATCGCAGCCGCGGCGGAATCTGTTCTTGAACTCTTCCGTGCGGTTGTTTTTCAAGGCATGGATCATCTCATTAACGAAGTCTTCCGCGGTGATGTATATGACCCGGAGCTTCGGGCTGTTCTTGATGATGCTGTGAGCTGCGGCTTGGGAAAGATGTGTTTTGCCCAGCCCGGTATGGGAAAGGATGAACAAGGATCTGAAGGAGACATGGCTTTCCAGGGCCAGGGCTTTGGAGGCGGAGTACGCAAATTCGTTACACTTGCCCACCACGAATCGATCAAACGTGAAATCATGATTCAGCGCTCTGCCGTTGCCGGGGACATTGGGCAAGGGCAGCTGGTTGACCGGTGCGATGATTTTCGGGGGAGGGGCCTGCTTTGCGGGGGGGCGCACTTTGAGGGAGAGCCTGTAGGTCCCGTTGCCGACACGCATGAGCTTCTCCTGGATCATGGAAAGGTAGTTCTCCGTGATCCAGTTGAGGGAGAATTTGTTAGGGCATCCCAGGATGAGGGTGTTTTCCTTTTTCTCCACAACGCTGATCGGGCTGATCCACATAGAGAAGCTCTTCTCGGGCAGGGTTCCCCGAATTTCTTTCTTCACATCTTCCCAGATGTCGGACATTTTTCCCTCAGTCATTCTGTCATTGAAGAAAAGGTTAGGTTTGATGATGAGGCGAATAGGATATGGGCGCCTTGTAACCAAATCGCTGAGAGGCTGTCAAAGGGAAAGATCCGCAGGGATGACTTAGACGCCGAGCCATTTTCGACAAAGGGTAATGGACTGATATCACTAATTTAAATTTGCGCAAGGGGATAACTGGCTATGGGGCAAGAAAAAATATCGTTGAAAAATTCACACCTGAATTCAGAGAGTTCGAGAATTTTTTCCCTTCGTTTATAAAGATATCCACAATCTCGATTCTCACATTTTCTCGCTCTTTCGTCGTTTTTTGCCGATTTTCAATCATCTGGCTTCGATTTTTCGAAACAAGGGCTGTCCCCCGGTATAAAATCGTGGACCCTGGAGAGGGCCCCAACCCCCGGCATATCACCGCAGGTCAAGGGTTCCGCGATTTGACATTGTGAACGGACATGATGCAAGGTATGATTGTGACAGGTCGTGTACAAGGGGAGCGAAAAATTTTCATGAAGAAACTGAGAATCGCTTTGCTCGCCGGCGGGTGGTCAGGGGAGCGAGAGGTCTCCCTGAACAGCGGAGCGAGCGTTTACCGGGCCCTGGACAAGGTGAAGTACGAGGTGAAGAAGTATGACCCTCGAGATGATCTCCATGCCCTCATCAACGACAGGAAAGAGATCGATCTCGCTTTCGTGCTTCTCCACGGGAAATATGGCGAGGACGGCTGCGTGCAAGGGTTCCTGGATCTCCTGGGGGTCCCTTTTGTCGGCTCAGGAGTCCTGCCGAGTGCCATGGCCTTGAACAAGAAAGTGGCCAAAGAAATGTACCGGAGCGCAAGACTGCGGGTTATAGACGATGTGTGTCTTCGCAGGGGGCAGCGGTTTTCAGTGGATTCCATCCGGAGGAAACTGGGGCCTTCGACGGTCGTCAAACCCGTCTCTGAGGGGTCGAGCCTCGGTGTTTCGATTTGCCACTCCAAGAATGATCTTGCCCGGGGGATTGAGGCCGCCTTCGCCCTGGACGAAGAGATCCTGGTCGAGCGATACGTCCGGGGGCGGGAGGTCACCTGTTGCGTCATAGGCAACCGGGACCTCGAAGCCCTGCCCTTGATCGAGATCGTGCCCAATCCCGAATTCCAATTCTTTGACTACAAGGCCAAGTACACCCCCGGCGCGACGAATGAGATCTGCCCCGCTCCCATGACGAAGAGGGAAACGGAAAAGGCCCAGGCTTGTGCCATGGAGGCGCACCGAGTCCTGGAGTGCAGGGTTTGGAGCAGGACGGACATGATCATCGACAACGGAGAGGTGTTCCTCCTCGAGACAAACACCATCCCGGGAATGACCGAAACGAGCCTCGTGCCGCTTGCCGCGCGGACAGCAGGCCTCACGTTCACCCAGTTCCTGGACAGGCTGATTCAGCTTTCCCTTGAAGAGAAGTAACCCCTTACCTCCGTCTCCTGCCGGACGAGTTCGGCGGCGGTCCAAAGGCCCCCGGACTCGCTGGAAGACGGGGGCAGCTTTTGGCACAATATATTGAAATTACTATATTTATCGTCATATGTTGGGCGCCCTTTGCCAGCAAGCAGTGTTCCCCGCCCCGATGTTTCACGTGAAACATGCCGGGCCCGGCCGTTACCATGTTCCACGTGAAACGTTCATTTCACTTCCAAAACAAGAACGGTTGTGGTAACAGCTGAACCCATGTGAAGAGAATCCCAAACAGGGACGGCGCTCGATTTCTCATGGGGTTGATCATCTCCGTAACGAACCAGAAAGGCGGGGTGGGCAAGACGACCACGGCGGTCAACCTCTCCGCTTCCGTGGCCGTGGTTGAAAAGAAATGCCTTCTTGTGGACTGTGAT
Source organism: Deltaproteobacteria bacterium (assembly GCA_020060805.1). GTDB lineage: Bacteria > Desulfobacterota > DSM-4660 > Desulfatiglandales > HGW-15 > JAHECH01. The sequence continues at coordinate 3,765 of JAGUZM010000320.1, forward strand.
CCCCAGGGCAACGCGACGACGGGATTGGGCATGGACCGGTCCTCCCTCAAGGCGGGCCTCTACGAACTGACCCTGGGCTCTGCGAGCGAGGACGAGGCGATCAGGCTTACGGCGGTGCCCGGGCTTTCCCTGATCGGAGCGAGTGGGGACCTGATCGGCGCGGAGGTGGAAATCGTCTCCAGGGAGGACAGGGAATTCCTGTTCAGGAAGAAGCTATTGCCTCTGAAAGATCGTTTCGACTACATTTTTCTGGACTGCCCCCCTTCCCTGGGGTTTCTCACCCTCAACGCCCTTACGGCGTCCGATGCTGTTCTCGTCCCTCTTCAGTGCGAATACTACGCCCTGGAGGGTCTCACCCATCTTCTCAAAACCCTGAGGGCGGTCAAGAAAGGCCTCAACCCGTCTCTGGGGTTTGCCGGAATTGTGCTGACCATGCACGATTCAAGGAACAACCTCTCGGTCCAGGTGGAGGAAGAAGTGCGCAAGCATTTCAAGGAAGCCGTGTTCAAGACGATCATCCCGCGAAATGTCCGGCTGAGCGAAGCCCCGAGCCACGGGAAACCAGCCCTTCTTTACGACATCCGGTCCACGGGTGCCCAGAGCTACCTCGCCCTGGCGCGGGAGCTGATCAGCAGGGGAGGAAAGAAATATGTTTAAGCGCAAGGCCCTCGGAAAGGGGTTGTCCGCCCTGATTCCTGAAGCGAACGGTTTTCCGGGAGGGGAAGAGAGGTTCTTTTCCTGTCCCATCGAGGCCATAGAGCCCAATCCCTATCAACCCCGGGAAAGGTTTGATGACCAGGGGTTCGAAGAGCTGGTTCAATCCGTCAAAGAGAAAGGGATCATCACCCCCCTCCTGGTGAGCAAGACGGAGTCCGGCTACCGCCTGATTGCGGGGGAACGGCGCTGGAGGGCGGCCCAGAGGGCCCAGCTGGAGACCGTCCCCGTGGTGGTGAGGGAGGCAACGCCGATCGAGTTCCTGGAGCTCGCCCTGATCGAGAACATTCACCGAAAGGATCTCAACCCTATCGAGGAAGCCCGGGCCTATGAGCGATGGATCGAGGACGCGAAGACCACCCAGGACGCCCTGGCCAAGAAACTGGGAAAAGACCGATCCACGATCACGAACATGCTCCGGCTCCTCAAGCTGCCCCCCCTCATCCAGAAAGACCTCCTGGAGGAGCGCCTCAGCATGGGGCACGCCAGGGCGCTCGCGGGTCTGCGGAGCGGGGAGGAGCAGAAGGCGATTCGCGACCTGATCATCCGCAGGAGCCTCTCCGTGAGGCAGCTGGAGGAGCTGCTGAAGAAAAAGGGAAGGGCGGCGGGAAAAGGCAAGGCAGAAACAGAAAAAGATCATTATTTTCGGTCTCTTGCTGAAAACCTGAAGAGAACCCTGGGAACCAAGGTGGAAATCAGAAGACGGGGGAAAAAGGGGAGCATCGTGATCTATTTTTATTCGGACGGCGAGCTGGACCGGCTGCTGGAACGGCTCTCATGAAAGGGTTCGATCTCGTGTCCTGAGTCAGAAATCGGTTGCTTAATCGAGCTGAGCCGGAGCCCCCCGGGGAGTGTTCTCTCGGGGCCGCAATACTGCTCTGGGGCGTTTGGAACGCCCCCATGATCTTAACGGTGATTACCCGGAAGGCACAGAGTGGCGTGGCAGTCGGAGAGATTGTCCTCCGGGGCTGTCCGTGGTGACCATGAGGCCAATAGTGACGTTAAAGTAGCCCTGGACGAATGTGATTGCGGCCTGGAAGAACACCCCCCAGGGGGGCTCCGACTTCATTTAATGATTCACCCGTTTTTTGACTCAGTAGAGAAGAATAGAGAGGCGCACAAAAGGGTGTTGAAAGCCCTGTCAGGTGCTAAGGATTTCCTGCAGCTCCTTCATTCAAAACCGTGCATATGGAAGAGGCTAACGAGAAAGGAGGGATGGAGCGATGGTGAAAGAAATGGCGAAGAAAATCGTCTGGCTGGGTCATGACGGGTTCCGGATCGATGGGGCCAAAAAAGTCTACTTTGATCCTTACCAGATCAAAGAGGGCCCCAAGGCGGACCTCATTCTGATCAGCCACGATCACTTTGATCACTGCTCTCCCGATGACGTAGCAAAAATCCAGGGGCCGAAGACGGTGATCGTCACGGACAAGGCGGCGGCAAAGAAACTCAAAGGCGATATCCGAACCGTCAAGCCGGGGGATTCGATCAGTGTCCACGATATCCAGGTCGAGGCGGTCCCGTCATACAACGTGGACAAGGATTTCCATCCCAAGAAGAGCGGCTGGCTGGGGTTCATCGTGGATGTGGACGGGGTGCGGATCTACCACGCCGGGGATACGGATTTCATCCCTGAAATGAAGGACTTCAAGGTGGATATCGCCCTTCTTCCCGTATCGGGGACCTACGTCATGACGGCGGATCAGGCGATCAAGGCGGCTCTTGCCATAAAGCCGAAACTGGCGATTCCCATGCATTACGGGGCGATCGTGGGTGATGCCAAGGATGCGGAGAAGTTCAAGAAAGCCCTGGAGGGAAAGGTCGATGTCCTGATTCTCCAGAAGAGCTGAGATCCCGTCCCGAGAGCAGTTCTCCTTTGAATGAAGCGAAGTCTGTGCGCTTGCAGTTGGTCGCTTTGATTCTGAGTTTTTGCTTTTGCCTAGAGCGAAGCGCCCCTCAAGGCGCGCAGCGCCGGTCCTCAAGCCCCGTCAGGGGCGCTCATTTCTCGTCGTTTCACCCCACCCGCACGTGCTTCATCACCCAGTCGGGGAGGGTGCTCATGTCGTAGTAGTGGGCCATGGTGTAGAAGCAAGTGGAAGAGCACCGGAGGTTACACCTTTCCTTGAGACGCCGGAGATCCTCCTTGTCAAAACGGGGCTCCCAGATCCGCCCCCAGTCATGCTCGTAGGTGATCATGTCAAAGCAGGGCGAGAGGGTTCCGTCCGTGCG
>JAGUZM010000597.1 GCA_020060805.1 Deltaproteobacteria bacterium
CAGATGCCGACGGTCGCCCTTGTTCCGCAGGATTCCATGTACGAAAAAATGATCAGCAACATCCAGGAAATCAAAAGCCGCAAAGGACCCGTGATCGCCATCGCCACCGAGGGAGACGACAAGGTCAAGGAAATGGCCGACGAGGTGATCGAGGTTCCGCACACCCTGGAGTATCTCTACCCCATACTGACGGTCGTGCCGTGCCAGCTCATCGCCTACTACTGCGCCAGGTTTCTCAACCGTGACATCGATAAACCCCGAAACCTGGCGAAGAGCGTTACAGTGGAGTGATTGATCTCAGCGTCTATAGGCCGACGAGACTGGCGGCCAAACTCTGCCTCGCCCCGTTTTTCAAGCTGGAACCGGAGGGCCTGGAGCACCTGCCCTCCGAGGGGCCCTACGTTCTGCTCCCCAAACACCAGCGATGGGAGGATATTCCCCTCCTGGCCCTCGCCAGTCCCCATCCCCTCTACTATGTCGCGAAATACGAGCTCTTCGCCAATCCCCTGTCCCGGTGGTTCATCAGCGCCCTTGGAGGCATCCCGCTGAATCGCCTGAGGCCCATGGAGAGCAGGGTGTCGATCAAGAATGTCATTGCCTTGCTCGAGATGGGGGAAAGGGTTGTTGTGTTTCCCGAAGGGACATATTATAAGGGCCGGACAGGTCCGGGCCGTTCCGGCATGATCCGGTTGATCCATTCAAGGATGAAGGTCTCATTCATCCCGGTGGGGGTGAATTATTCAACCGGGAAGGGACGCAAGGAGGTCAGGATACGCTTCGGTCAAGGGATGGCCTTGGATTCATTGGAGCATGTGGAGAGGTTCACGGATGAAGTCATGGGAAGAATAGGAGAGCTCTCCGGCATGCCGAAAAGTCAATAAGGAGGCAATGGCATGTCGAACCTGGACAGGGTATTCAAACGGATCGAGGCATACCGGGAAGAAATCATCGCGCTCCAGAGGGAGCTGACTTCCCGCATCGCCCTGGGGCCGGACAACGGCGGCGGCGGGGAACACGAAAAGACGGCTTACTTGAAGAAAAAGATGGAGGAGTTGGCGCCCTCTTCGCTCGAGGAAATCAGGTCTCCGGATGAGAGGGCCGACCGCGGGTATCGTCCAAACCTGGTCGCCCGCTGGGATGGAAAAACAGCTTATCCCACGGTCTGGGTGTTGAGCCATACCGATGTGGTGCCCCCGGGCGATCTCAACCTGTGGGAGAGCGACCCCTACCAGGTGAGGGTGGAAGGGGACAAAATCATCGGCCGGGGTGTTGAAGACAATCAACACGGCATCGTGAGTTCATACCTGGCATTGAAAGCGATCCGCGAGTCAGGGGAGGCGCTGAAGAGATCTGTCGGGCTCGCCCTCGTGGCCGATGAAGAGACGGGAAGTAAGTACGGGCTGGACTACCTTCTCAAAGACCGGCCCGATCTCTTCAAACCGGATGACCTGATTATCGTGCCGGACGGCGGCAATGACCAGGGGACGATGATCGAGGTGGCGGAAAAATCGCTCCTCTGGCTGAAATTTATCGTGACAGGGAAGCAGTGCCACGGAAGCGCGCCGGAAAGGGGGAAAAACAGCCTCTATGGCGCTGCAAGGCTGATCGTAGGCCTGGAGAAAATGAAAAAGGAATTCTCCCTGGAAGACCTGTTGTTCCGCCCGCCGAGGTCAACCTTTGAGCCGACAAAGATGGAAGGCAATGTCCCCAACATCAACACCATCCCCGGCAGAGACGTATTCTACATGGACTGCCGCGTTCTGCCCCAGTATTCCCTCGATGAGATCATAAAGTTTGCCGAAACCCTGGCCCGCGAAGTGGCTGCCGAGCTCGGTCTCTCCATCGATGTGAAGACCCATTACCGCCAGGAAGCGACGGCGCCCACGCCGTCGGATGCGCCGGTGGTCGTTGCGTTAACGGAAGCGATTCAGAAGGTGAAGGGCCTTGAAGCGAAACCCATGGGGATCGGCGGCGGGACTGTTGCAGCATTCTTCCGGAGGGCCGGTCTTCCGGCGGCTGTGTGGATCACGGAACCCAACACGGCCCACCAGCCGAATGAATATTGCCTGATCAGCAGTGTGATCTCGGACGCGAAGGTGTTCGCTTATCTGTACATGGGGGGATAGCTCCGCCGAGCTTCCCCCGGCCGTTTTCCTGTCCGGAGCCGGCGAAGGGGCATCGCAGGGCGGACAGAAACCCAACCCTTGGCAGGGACGGGTTATTGCACTTTCTCCAGATGAAGAACCAGCTTGCCGCCCGTCCAGTACTCCACGAATCTGGCGCCCGTATTGATGCGATAGGTGTAACCCTGTTTGTTCTTTGACTGGGACTGATACACCTTCACGGGCATCTCCTGGGTGCCGTTGGCCCAGGTGGTGTAAATCTCCTTGTCCATTGCAGATCCCTTGACGATGAATTCCGAACCCCAGTGGTTCTGATTGACCTTCACGTAAAGGTCGCTTCCCTCGACAAGAACATCCACAACCACGTCCTTGTCCATGGTGAGTGCTTTATAAGGCCCGTATGTGGCACCCTGCTGAGCAAACGTGACGAGAGGGAAGAGAAAGAGAATCGCAACTCCGACGGTGATGAATGCCTTTTTCATTTTATATACCTCCCTGAAGTTTTTCATTCAAAACACGGTCTGTAAAAAAAACATCCCTGTGGGGATGAGTGATGGTTCCGGTAGACCCGGTATTCTGAAAAGTGATGACCTTGAACGACCTCGCCAGTTCTAAGGTATAAGTATATCAGAGAAATCAGGACTTTCAAGGGGTAAATCAGGGGATGGGATTTCTTTTCCTCCCAGCCAG
>JAGUZM010000135.1 GCA_020060805.1 Deltaproteobacteria bacterium
AGCGTGACCTCTTCACAACTGAGTGCTTCGGGAAGAAGGTTCTTGGTATGGATGAAACCGACGGGATGATCCACCATTCCGTCGCAAACCAGAAGACGCGAAAAGCGGTGGGCCTTGACCATATCGATAAGCGTGTTCCGGTCGGATTTCACATCCACCCAAACGATCCTGGTACGTGGCGTCATGATGAGCCTGACAGAACGATCCGCCAAGCGGAGAACGCCTTCGATCATTTCCTGTTCCTGGGGAACAAAAATGCCCGCTTGCGTCCCCTCGGCGATCAGCGACTTGACCTCATCCTCGGTGACGGTTGTCTCACGGGCACCGGCGAAACCCATGAAACGAAGGACCCTCTCGGTTGAGACATGCAGCACCCATACGGCCGGAGCCGCAACCAAAGAAAGCCCGCGCATCGGTCCGGCCACGAGGCAGGCGACCCGTTCAGGCTGGGTCAACGCGATCCGCTTCGGCACAAGTTCGCCGATGATCAACGACAGATACGTTATGCCGACAACCGTGAAGCCGATACCTATGGAACTGCCATAAGGCGAAATCAGCGGAAATGTGTTGAGCCAAGTTCCGAGTCGCTGGCCCAAAGTCACTCCGCTGAATGCCCCGGCGATGATGCCGACCAGCGTGATGCCGATCTGCACCGTCGACAGAAACCGGCTTGGATCGTCAATGAGGCGAAGAGCGGCGCGCGCACCGCGGCTGCCCTTATTGGCCAGATGTTCGAGGCGGCTTTTTCGCGAGGAAACGACGGCCAACTCGGACATGGCGAGAATGGCGTTCATCACGGTAAGGAACAAAACTATGAGTAGTTCAAGATAGAGCATGACGGCCTCTTCTAAGGGATATTCGAGAAGAGGCAGTGCCGGGTACGGGGGGCTCCGATTTTGTTCAGGAAGGACCGCACGGGTGCGGGCCGCTCTGCAGTCAGGAAATCAACCCATGGCCAGTCCGCGCCATGCTCCGCTTTGCCGTATTTCATGAGGCGGGTATTCTGGCAGCCCGGATGCAACCAGGCTGTTAAACAAGGCTGTTCGAAAAATGGAGAATGGGAGAATTCGGAAGGAATAATTGCGGTAAGCGAGTGCAACCCCCACGGTTTCAAACGCGCGGCAGATTCCCGCTTTCGAATAGAAGAATCGTCATCGGAATCCAAATAACGTTTAACCCTCCGAAAAATCAGGCTAAACAGGGCGCATAGCGGCTGCTGCTTCCCCTGGTTCTATAGTTAACCAACGACCCTTGAAGGTTCGTGGTTTTTATTTTGGCTCCCCGGGACGGACTCGAACCGCCGGCCAAGTGGTTACAAGTGCCCTGGTATTTCTACCAGGCTTGGACTATCTCATCACCCGTCCCATGTCATAGGGCTGAGGGTGTCGGGCGCTTCCCCTCCGAGTTTCTCTCGGAGAGTACGAGCCGAAGCTCTAGTCTCTGCACCTTCCCTGAATAGCGATAATTCAGGGCTTGGCTCAGGATTACCATTCTCCACTTCTAGTGGAGGGCAGGCTTCCCTGAATTCACCCGATTTTTCAACCACGATTTCTCGTGGAAGCTGCAGTCCGCTGTGAACTTCACGGTGACAATTCGCACAAAGCAGGGCACATTTGTCAAGTTCCTTCACAATCCTGGTCCAGCTTCTGGTATAGCCTCTGTCAGAGATCCCGAAGTCTTTATAATGAGCATCCAGATGATGGAACTCTAACGCCTCACGACAGTTGCTATAACCACATACTTGACAGTGTCCTCCCTTGTAATCGATCGCTTTGTCTCGAACTATCCTGCGCCGTTTCTGGCTTGGATCAGGTACTTCCTGCGATCTTTGTAAGTGCGTCTGTCACCCATCAGTTCATTCTTCTACAGCCACCCGCTCTACCTGCTGAGCTACCGGGGAACAAAAAACCCGTTTGTAAAAGAACTGTCCCTGACACGAATCATAAACTTTTAGCAGAATGACTGGGCCCGGTCAACTGAAAAATGCATATCCTTCCTTAAGGATTTTGAATGGTTGGAGCGAATGGGGCAGGGCATTCGCCTTGACAGGGGAAAGGTTTGTCTCTATTAAGTTAACAGAAAAGGGTCCTGGGAAAAAAGGGGGACCTTTTTTCAGCATGTTCCAAAGAAGGCAATGCTGGGGGCGAAGTCGGAACAACCTTAAAACAGCGCGAGCAAAGGCAATGAAACAAGTCATACTTGGAACCGCAGGGCACATCGATCATGGAAAGACCTCCCTCGTAAAGGCCCTCACGGGCATCGACACAGACCGGCTCAAAGAGGAAAAGGAGCGAGGGATCACGATTGAACTCGGGTTTGCCCACATGGCGCTGCCGAGCGGCCAACTGCTGGGCATCGTGGACGTGCCCGGCCATGAAAAATTCGTGAAGAACATGGTGGCAGGGGCCACAGGGATTGACATCGTCGCCCTTGTCATCGCCGCGGACGAAGGGGTGATGCCCCAAACCCGCGAACACCTGGAGATCTGCCAGCTCCTGAGGGTTAAGAGGGGAATCATCGTCCTGACCAAGATCGACATGGTGGATCAGGAGTGGCTGCAAATGGTCAAAGAGGATATCCGAAAATCACTCCACGGAACGTTCCTGGCCAATGCTCCGATTCTGGAAGTTTCTTCCGTGACCGGCCAGGGCATTCAGGATCTGGTAAAGGTGCTCGACACCTTGGTCAAGGAGGCGCCTGAGAGAGAGACAGGCAATTTCTTCCGCCTGCCCATCGACCGCGTTTTCATCATGAAGGGGTTCGGGACTGTCGTCACCGGGACGACCGTTTCAGGAAAGATCCAGACAGGAGATGAGGTGACGATCTATCCCCAGGGAGTTTCAACCCGTATCCGGGGAATTCAAGTCCACGGTCAGGAAGTCGGGGAGGTGAGCGCAGGCCTCAGGACAGCGATCAATCTCCAGGGGGTCGAAAAAGAGCAGATCCAGAGAGGGGATGTTCTGGCGGGCAAGGACTCTTTAAGAGCGACCCAACTCGTGGATGTGACCCTTGACCTTTTGAAGAGCGCCCCAAGAAAACTCAAGAACAGGGGAAAGGTCCGGTTTCACACCGGGACTTCGGAAATCATCTCCACAATCATCCTGATGGATAGAGATGAGCTGGAGCCGGGACAGACTTGCTTTGCCCAGGTGAGACTCGATCAACCGACGGCGGTGCTCCTCCGTGACCGTTATGTGCTGAGGAGTTATTCTCCGGTTCAAACGATCGGTGGGGGCGAGATCCTGAATGCCGTGCCGCAGCGGAAGAAACGATTTGCCGAAGGGGCTCTGGCAGAGCTTAAAGTTCTAAGCAGCGGAACCCTGAGCGAAGTTGCGGAGCGATTTGTCCTGGGAGCGCACTTCCAGGGGGTGGAGCAGTCCGAGTTGCCATTCCTGGTCAATGCGAGCCGGAAGAAGATGGAGGAGATTCTGAGAACCCTCCAGGCTCAGAAGAAGGTCATCCAGTATGACAAGGAGAAAGGGGTTTTCATCCATGGGGAGTACCTGAGAAAAGCGAGGGAAGAGATCGTCGCCAACCTCGCTAAGTACCACCAGGACTTTCCTCTGAAAGGGGGCCTTTTGAAGGAAGAGCTTCGCTCCAGGACAGCGGGGGCGAACAACCCGAAGCTTTTCAACTACCTCGTCAATCAGTTGAGCCAGGAGGGTGTTCTTGCGCAGGAAAAGGAGAACCTGAGGCTGAAGGAGCACAAGGTGACCCTGGCGCAGGACCAGGAGAAAACCCGGCACGAGGTGGAAGAGATCTATCAGAAAAGCGGTCTTCAGCCTCCTTATTTCAGAGACCTGAAGGACAAGTTTGCCGGGGATAGCGGCAGATATGTCCTCGACCTCATGGTCAAGGACGGGGTGCTCGTCAAGGTGAAGGAAGATCTCTACTTTCACAGGGAGGCGATCGAGGACCTGAAGACAAGGTTGCTCGCTTATCTCAAGGAAAACGGTGAAATCGACACGCCTCAATTCAAAGACATGACCAACGCATCCCGGAAATACACGATTCCTCTTCTGGAGTATTTTGACGGCTCCCAGTTCACGGTGAGGGTGGGGGACAAAAGGGTGCTGAGGAAGAAGTGAGTAAGCCAGGAGTCAGGAGCCAGCCGTTCGAGAGCCTCACGGCCCTGAGCAAGGTCGAAGGGGAGCCAGGAGGCTTTGCGCGGGACTGCAAATTCAGACCGCTTGAGATAGACGACGGAGTGCGGAAGATGATCGGGCCAGGAATGAACGGCGAGGAGATTGCTTGAAAAAGCCTCTCATCAGTCTCACAGAAGCTCTCGGGATCAGGGGCCGCGAACATGTTGCTCTGGTGGGAGGGGGCGGCAAGACCACCTTCATGCTTGCTTTTGCGGAGGAACTCCGGCAAAAAGGGGGGCGCGTGATCACCACCACCACCACCAAGGTCTGGCACGAGCAAGCGTTGCAGGCCCCCGGGGTCATCCTTGTGGCAGTCGAGACGTCATGGGCAGAGAAGCTGAAACACGCTCTGGCAGAGGGCGGGCATGTCTTCCTGGGTAAACGTATTCTCGATTCGGAAAAGGTGGAAGGAATCGATCCTTCCCTTGCCGACACGTTATTCCGGCAGGAGGGAGTGGATTACGTGCTGGTGGAAGCGGACGGCTCGGCGAACCGGCCCGTAAAAGCCCCTGCTCCCCATGAACCCGTGATTCCCGAGACCGTGACAGCCGTCGTGGCCTTTCTCGGGCTTGAAGCGATCGGCCGGAAGTTGGGGCCTGACATCGTCTTCAGGCACGAACGGGTGACAGACATCACCGGGGTGCGGCCCGGGGGAGATTTGTCCGTTTCCGCCCTGTCGAAGCTGTTCCTGCATCCAGCAGGCCTTTTCAAGGGATCACCCGATTCAGCAAGGCGGGTGGTGTTTCTGAACAAACTCGACCTCTTGCTCGAAGAGGGCGAGGCGATGATGCTGGCTGGTCTCATTCTGTCCGATCGGATGAAGCAGGTTGAGAGGGTCGTGATCGGTTCGTTGAAAAAGGGCGAGTATGTCCTGAAGGGGGAATAACATGGAAGATATCTACCCGAAAGCGATTGAATTGCTGGACGAGGGACGATTCATCGTCCTGGCCACGATCATCTCCTTGGCCGGGTCAGGCCCCAGGGGGGTCGGAACCAAGTTCGTCATTTTGGAGGACGGCTCCCATCAGGGAACGATCGGCGGGGGGCTGCTCGAAGCACAGGTCCTGAAGGGGGCTCAAAAGGTTTTTGCCGAACGCAAACCCGCCCGAATGGGCTTTAACCTGAGTGGAAAAGACGTGGCAAAAACAGACATGCTTTGCGGCGGGGACTTAGAAGTATTCCTTGAGCCCCTGTTTCCCGAGAGAATCGAGCAGAGGCAGGTCTTCGAGAGGGTGGTGGGGATTCAGAAGCGGGGCGGTTCGGGAATCATGGTGACCCTGGTGGATGTGGCGCGGTGGGAAGAAGGCGAGGTTCACAGGCTTTTTCTCGATTCGAACGGGGAGCGGATCGGAGCGATTTCAGGGCTCGAGGCCATAGAAAACAGGATCAAGAATGAGATGGCGACCCTCCTCGGGAGCAGGCACCCCGCTCTGATTTCTCATCAGGATCAACGGGGAGAAGTTTGGGAGGTATTTGCCGAACCGATCGTCTCTGAACCGAAGCTGTATGTCTTCGGCGGGGGGCATGTTTCATCGCAGATCGTGCCGCTGGCAAAGCGGGTTGGGTTCAAGGTCGCGGTGATCGATGACAGACCGGAGTTTGCTGACCCGAAAAAATTCCCTGAAGCGTCCGAAGTTTACCAGTATCCCTTCGAGGGCGTGATGGAGAGGTTGCCTTTGAATGAAGGTTCCTACGTCGTGATTGTCACAAGGGGTCACATTCATGATAAGACCGTTTTGAGCCAAAGCCTGAAAACGAACGCCAAGTATATCGGCATGATCGGAAGCCGGCGTAAGATCGCCATGGTCTATGAAAAGCTGAAAGAGGAAGGGTTCGGCCAGAAGGATATGGACCGGGTCCATGCGCCCATCGGCCTTGACATAGGCGCAGAGACACCGGAGGAGATTGCCGTAAGCATCGTGGCGGAGTTGATCAGCGTGAGAGCAGGCGAGGGCATAGGGCTAAAATAAACCTGCCCCATCGCGCTCAACGCAGGGGGAAAGATAAACGCTTCCACCATGGTTTTGTAGAGGAGGGGCTGAAGCCCCTCCTCTATGGCTTTTTACCAGTTGGGAACGACAAGCAGGAACGCCAAAGACGTCACGACAAAGTAAAGGAAAAAAACCATGAGCAGGAAGCCCATGATGTCCCTGAAATTGAGCTTTGCCACGGCCAGCATGGCGATAGCCCTGAAGGGCTGGATCATGTCGGTCAACATGTCGGACCAGGCATAGGTGACGACCGTGGTACCCAATCCGACGCCCAGTTGCTTTGCTGCAGGAATGAGGTACGGAGAGACGACGGCCCACTCACTGCCACCTGACGGGATGAGGTAATTGAGAAGCCCGCCGTACCAATATATGAACAGAGGGAAGGTCTGGGGTGTGGAGATCGCCACAAAGGCCTTGGTGAACGCTTCGGAGAGCATGGTGAACTTGAAAAGGCCGAAGATTCCTGCATAAAAGGGGAACTGGATCACGATGCCCCAGACCGCCTTTCCTGCATCCTCCGTGGCTTTGATGAAGGACCAGGGCCTCCAGTGAAAAAGGATTCCCAGCATCAACATCGAGAAATTAACCGTATCGAGGGTGAGGCCTTTTCCGATGCCCTTGGTCGAGAAATTCCACCACAACCAGATGAACCCTCCGATAAATACGACGATGTTAAACCCCGGCCACCAGTTCATCCAATCCGAGGGGCTTTCATATCTGGCGGGTTTTGAAGGGCCTTCATAGAGTTTGAGCTTATCCATCAATTCAGGCTTCACAACAAAGGTCTTCCCGGGTTTGGGGTGCATTAAGGCCATCACGATGGTGACTATGGCCACGATCAAAATCGTCAAAATGATGTTGAACGGATGAAAGATCGTGTTGGTAGTAGGAATGACTGCGTCCAACAGTTTTGCTTTGATCAGGAAATTATCGGGCGTGGCCACGAGCAGGGTTGCAGACCCGGACAGGCCGGAATGCCAGGTACAACCAAGACCCAAATAGGCGGCGGCGATAAGGAGCCTGTAATCCACCTTTGGGTTTCTTCTCACAATGAAGAGAGCGAGCATGGCGCTCCCGATCAGGCTCAATCCCCAGTTGAGCCAGGCAACGACCATCGAGAAAAGGGACATGATGACGATGGCCTGCCACGGTTTTTCAGGGTTTGACCACCCGGAGATCCCGTTCATCAACCATCGAACCGGAGGGGAACAGGCGAGGATATAGCCGGTCATCATGATCAAACACATCTGCATGCCAAAGGCAAGCAATGCCCAGAACCCGTCGCCCCAGGCCTTGATCGATTGGAATGCCCTTGAGCCGACTTCGACCTCTGGCTTAAACCCCCAGATGAGGGCCAAAACGAACGTGACCACGCTCAGGACGATCACAATCACGAAAGCATCGGGAATCCATCGCTCTGTCCAGCGGGTGAGGCCTTCACCCCATTCCTTCAGAAAATCGAAGCCTCCTTTGGTTTCCTCCATCCTTTTCTCTTCCATGATTTTTCCTCCCATCAAAAGGTTGAACCAGGAATGAGCCCCATTTTTCCGTGATGCGGATTGGTGTAGGAGGTCCTGCGGCCGGTATCACCTCCCTTCGTAGGAGAAATGACTTCGTGCGAAGGACGAATGTTGGTGAAGCAATATGGCGAGATGGTTTTTGCGGCAGTATAGGGAAAGAGGCGTTTCGTGTCAAGAAAGGTTTCTGGCGTCCAGGAAGGCCTTTGAGGCGACGAAACCCGGGCGCGGCAACAAAGGGCGCCGGCCGCCGGATCTACTCGTACCCCAGCTCTGCCAGCTTTTCTTCGCTCATGCCGAGGAAGTGGGCGACCTCGTGCACCACGGTGATCTCGATCTCCTCTTCCAGCTCCTCCACGCTCTCGGCCCACTCCTCGAGGGGTTCCTGGAAGAGGACGATCGTATCGGGAAACAGAGGGGGTGAAGTGACGGTACGCTCGGTGAGCGGGACACCCTGGAAGACACCCAGGAGCGGTTCATCCGGAGGCATGTCCATCTCTTCGAGCAATTCCGGCGAGGGCCTATCCTGAACGGAGATCAGGATATTGTCCAGATGTCGCCGGATCTCTTCAGGGATGCGCAGGATCGCCCTTTTGACGACCCGGTCAAAATCTTTCTTGCTGAGCTTCATATCACAAGGCTCTCACGGACAGAGCATAACTTGGTTGCGCGGCCATCGCAAGGCGAAAGGCGATCGGGTGGAAGGATCGGAGATTCAACGCCATTTTCGTTTTCCTGCGATTGTGTTAAACATACCGGGTGGAGGAAACGACGGTATGCCCAAACACAGTCACCGGTTTGTCGAAGAATATGACGGCCTTGTGGGTTTCGGTTTGGATCGCCAGACCGATGAAGGGACCCTCACCTGGTATCTCCAGAAATTTTCCGACGACACCCACATGGCCCTCCTCCGGGAAAGGATGTCGGATCAGGACATGGCAGCGTTGTTCGACACGCTCGGGGGTTTGGTGAAAAAGTACCTGAATGAGGAGGAGTACCACCAGGTTTTTTTGAAAGAATACGAGTGAGGGGCATCTCCTCTTCTATCACCACCGGTTCACCCAGCACTTCGGGCGCTCCCCCGAGAGGACCCGGAAGATTTCCTGGGCCCCCCTGGTTTGAAGTTCCTTGACCGCATCTTTCGAGTACCAGCTCACATGGCCGGTGAGGATGACGTTGGGGAGCCCCATCAGGGGGTGATCCTTTGGGAGGGGCTCTTTTTCAAAAACATCCAGGCCTGCCATCAGAATCCGCTTCTCCTTCAAAGCCCTTACCAGCGCCCCTTCGTCAATCAACTCGCCCCGGGCTGTGTTTACGAGGATGGCCGTGGGCTTCATCTTTCTAAGGGCACTGTCATTGATGATGTGTTTTGTTCGCGGCGTAAGAGGGGCATGGAGGGAGAGATAGTCAGACTCGGAGAGCAAGGTATCAAGGTCAGCCTCTTCCGCGCCTCTTTCGCGGAGAATTTCCGGTTTGACATTCGGGTCGCATGCCAGAACCCGGTTCGGGAGGAAGCCTTTCCACTTCCGATGGACGGCCTGACCGATGAGCCCGTAGCCAAGGAGGCCGAGGGTCTTCCCGGTGGTGCGGAACATCGTATCCTGGATGTCCAGCTCGAAACGGCCTTCCCGAAGGGTCCTGTCGCGCCACAGGATGTTGCGGATGCACGCCAAAAGGAGCGCGATCGAATGGTCGGAGACTTCCTCTGTGCCGTAACCCGGGATGTTTGCCACGTAGATCTTTTTCTGCTTTGCCCTCTCCAGGTCAATGTTGTCGACCCCGACGCCGTACCGGACGATTGCTTTGCAGCGGTCAAGGGCGTCGATGACCCTTGCGGTGACGGGTGCCTCCCGCACGAGGAGGGCATCCGCATCCCTCCCCGCGGAAATCACCTCTTCTTCCGTCAGGCAATCCTTGGGGGCCAGCACGAGTTCGGCATCCAGAGGCCGCAGGATGTCCTGTTCCGTCCCGTAGGATTCATAACCGAGGCTCACCACGACGACTTTGTACTTGGGCATGGATTCCCGCTCCGAACCTTTTTGATGAAGGCTTACATGACCCAGAGCTGATGGATTCAATGATCAGCCCTTGTCTCGGTCCATCAGGGCTTCGATTTGCTCCCGCCTGGGGACCGGGGTGACGCAGCCCAGACCCGTGGTGGTGAGAGCGGCAGCGGCATTCGCAAACCGGGCGCATCTCTGGAGAGGCCAGCCCGAGAGATAGGCGACCACTAAAGCACCGTCGAACGCATCCCCTGCGCCGGACATGTCGATCGAATCGACCCGGTACGGGGGAAAAGGCGTCACCCCGTCTTTGGTCGCGAGCAGGGCGCCCTCTCCGCCCAGCTTGAGCACAACCACTCTGGGTCCCATCCCAAGATAGGCTTCTGCGATCGCCTCGGGCGCGGTGAGCCCGGTGAGCAGGCGGGCGTCCTCGAGGCTCGGGAAGAAGAGATCACTCTGCCGGCAGGTTTGGTGGATGACCGCTCTTGCCCGGTCCTCGGGCCAGAGCCTCGGCCGGTAATTCGGGTCATAGGAGACGAGGACCCCGGCCCTTTTTGCCATGGCAATCGCCTCAAAAACCGTGTCGCAAGCGCTGGTGCTGATGGCCTGGCTGATCCCTGAGACGTGGAGCAGTTTGGCTTTGCTGATGTAGTCCTCAGGAAGAAAGGCGGGCGTCATCAGGCTTGCAGCGGAGTTCTTCCTGAAATAGGTAAAGAAATGTTTGGCCCCCTTCCTGGAGATGAAGTAGATGGCGGTATAGGCGCTCGGGTCTTTGACGATGTGGCTCGTGTCAACGCCCTCCCTTTTCCAGAGCTCCAGGAAGCTTTCCCCAAACTCATCATCCCCCAATCGCGTGAGGTATCCGACCCTGCCGCCCGCCCGGCTGGCGGCGATGGAGAAATTGGACGTATCTCCCCCCCACCCCACGAGGAACTCCCGGACCTCGGACAGAGCCCCCTCCTGGGCTGCATTGAATTCGAGCATCGGTTCCCCGATGGCCACAATATCGACTCCGGCTCTCATCCCCTGCCCCTATATCCGGCCGTACTTGGCCAGACCTTCCCGAAGGGATTTATGCTGACGGATCAGTTTTGCCTGCTCAGCCTCTCTCACCTCGATTTCCGTCGCCATTTTCAGCACCCCCTCCACGTGGGCCTTCGGCACCACCACCACACCGTCCAGGTCTCCCACCACGAGGTCTCCGGGATGGACCATGATGCCTCCGCACAGGACCGGCTCATTGGAAGAGAGGGTCTTGAAGCGGCCGAGGGTCGTGGCAGGACTGACGCTTCTTGCAAAGACCTGGAAATGGGAGTCTCTCCTGATCTCCGTCACATCCCTCACCCCGCCGTCCAGGACGGCTCCGGACAGCCCATTGACCTCAGCGCCGGCAGTCATCAAGCCTCCCCAGACCGCCACGTTTTTCTCGCCGTGGACGCTGATGACGATCACGCTTCCTTCCGGGCATTCGTCGATGGCGTCCAGGGCGTGCTTGGGCGGGACGAATTCATCGGTCGGCCCTTCCAGGATCGTCACGGCCGGCCCGACGATTTTCTTATCGCTGATCCTGGGTTTGACGTCGTGATCCATGTAACCGCGCCTGCCTGCGATTTTATCCACAGCATCGGATACAGAAGCTGTGGAGACTTTCATGAACCCCTCAATGACTTCTTTGGAATACATGTCCTCTCCTTAGCGGATTTGGTGCACGGAACAGCCGTTCCGTGCTTCCCTTTTGCCTCGTCCCTGTCTCTCACCTCATTCGCCCGGCAACCCAAGAGGTTTCTTTCAGCATGAGGCTGCAAGGAGGGGCGGAAGCCCCTCCTCCAACCCTTCTCCCTTGGGTCCCGGAACGCCACGTCCGGGCAGGAGTCAGTTTCCCTTTTTGTATGCCTCGATGGCGCTGAACAGTTTGCCCGGCCAATCCTTTCCGATCTGCTCCTCCACCCAGGCGCGGACAGCGGGCTGAGCCTTTGCCCTGAAAGCAGCCACCTGTTCAGGGGCGAGGGGCAGAACCTCCATGCCCACGCTACCCAGAATGGCTGGAGCATTCAGATCCTGAGCACAGGTCATGCCGCGGTGGATCACCTTGGCAATCTGGACGCCCTTGAGCACCACCTTCTGCTCATCCGGCGTCAGGCCGTTGAAAAACTTGTCGTTCATCAGGTAAGCGTGCCAGCTGTACACATGACCGTCGAGGGATATGAACTTCTGGTTCTGGTAGAGGCTCGCTGCCAGGATATTTGTCACCCCGTTCTCCTGCCCATCCACGACGCCCTGCTGGAGCGCAGCCGGTAGCTCCGGCCACGGCACAGGGGACGGGCTCGCGCCCAGGGATTCGACGAGCTTGCTCCAGATCGGTCCTGTCATGACCCTCATCTTGAGGCCTTTCATGTCATCCGGAGACTTGATAGGGCGCTTGCTGTTGGTGAAGTGGCGGATGCCGTTGTCACCGAGGGTGAACATCCGGATCCCTGTGGTCTTGCGCATGTCCTCTGCCATTTCCTTGCCAAAGGGGCCATCCACGACCGTCCAGGCCATGGCCTGGTCTTCGAAAAGATAGGGGATCGCGTAGACCATGAAAGGTTTATAGAAGGTCGAGATCGGGCCATCATGGAGGACGATCATCTCAATCGTCCCCATCTTCAACCCTTCGATGACCGTCACCTCATTGCCGAGCTGGCTGGCGGGGTAGACCTCGACTTTGACGGATCCCTTGGTGTTGGCCTCCACATAGTTCTTGAAGGCAAGGGCTGCGGCATGCTTGGGTTGATCCAGTTTGGCCGGCTGGAAGTGGCCGTACTTGAGGACCTTTGCCGCTGCCGCTGCGGTCCCCACCAGGGCGAGAGTCAACGCGACGGCCGTGAGAAAGACCACTACGACGAAACCTTTTCCGATCATGCTTTTTTTCATCCTTTCCATAAAACGCACCTCCTTTGGTTAATGGGTAAACCCGAAAATCCTGGGAATCGTGGTGCTGATCGCGGGGACAGAGATCACAGCGATCAGCACGACCATCTCCGCGGCAATCAGAGGGGATGCCTCTTTGACAAGGTCCTCAAACCGGATGCGACCTACGGTACTCATCACGAAGAGCACAGGACCGACCGGCGGCGTGACCAGGCCGATGGTCAGGTTGAGGACCACGGCCATGGCGAAATGAAGGGGATCCATGTGAAACTGATCCACCAGGGGGCCCAGCACCGGCACGAGGATGATCAGGGCGGGAAGCGTGTCGATCACCATGCCGCAGAAGAAAACAAGGCCTGCCACCAGGATCATCGCCACGACGGGGCTGTCGGTTATCGTCCCGATGCTGGAAGCGACGGTCTGCGGGACCTGAAGGATCGTCAGAAGCCATGAGAATATGGAGGCCATGGATACGATGAGCAACACGGCCGCAGAGGTCACCCCGCTTTTGATGAAGACATTGAGAATATCCTTGATTTTCAGGGTGCGGCTCAGGAACAGCCCGATCGCCAGGGAATAGGCCACCGCCACGGCGGCAGCCTCGGTGGGCGTGAAGATTCCCCCCAGAATGCCTGCCATGATGACGAAGGGGAGCCCCAGGGCAGGGCAAGCGCCCAGAAAACTCCTGGCAAGCTCCCGGAAAGCCGGTCTCTGGCTCCGGAAGACGTAGCCGTGGCGAATCGAAACCCAGTGGTTCATCGCGGAAAGAGCAGCTCCCAGCAGAAGTCCGGGGAGAATGCCGGCCAGGAAAAGGCCGGCCACAGTCACCCGGGCATCGGAAATCGCGTAAATGACCATCAGAATGCTCGGCGGGATGATCGGCCCGATCGTGGCCGTGGTCGCGCTAAGGGCCCCTGCATAGGCGGGGCTGTACCCGGCTTTTCGCATCATGCTCATTTCGATCGCCCCGGGCCCTGCCGCATCCGCGAGGGCGGACCCGCTGACCCCGGCAAAGAGCATGCTCACCAACACATTCACGTGGCCCAGCCCGCCCCGGATATGGCCCACCAGGTTATTGGCGAACCTCATCAGGGAACCGGTCAGACCGGTCGCGGTCATCAGGTCAGCGGCGAGGACGAAGAAAGGCACGGCCATCAGGGGAAAGGAGCTGATGCCGTTGAAGAGGTGCTGCGGGACGACGAGGGCGGGGAAGCGGCCGTCCACGAGGACCGCGACCATTCCCGACAACCCCATGGTCAAAGCGACGGGCAATCCTGCTGCAAGGGTGACGAAAAAAACGGCGAAAAGGATAACGGTCATGGCAGCTCCTCCAGGTCCTGGGACTCCGCTTTAGGCAAGAGGGAGACCGTTTCCCATCGCCTCTCCAGCCAGCGCCGGAACATCAGGATCAGATGAAGGGCAAAAAGCAGGGCTCCCAGAGGAATGACGAGGTATGGAATTCCGCGGGGGATCTGGGTGGCAAAGGTCTCCTGGGACCAGCCGAGAATGCAGAATCTGACGCCGAAGTAGACGAGGATCAGGAAAAACAAAACCATCACCACCCCGAGGAAGACGCGAAGCCTTCGGCGAAGGCTTTCCGAAAGCCGGTCCTGGAACAGGTCGATGCTCGCGAGGCTTCCTTCCCTCAGAGCAAGGCCGGCGCCGAGATAGGTCACCCAGATCATCAGGAAGGTGGAGATCTCCTCGGCTGTGGCGATCGAAAAACCGAAGATATAGCGGGTGACCACGTTGGTAAAGACG
>JAGUZM010000537.1 GCA_020060805.1 Deltaproteobacteria bacterium
AGGACGCCAGAGGAGTCGGGGGAGCGGAATTGCTCAAGTGGTGCAGGGAGAGGCTTGCCCCGTACAAGGTTCCGTCCTACATCGAGTTTCGGGATATGCTGCCCAAATCGAAGGTGGGAAAGCTCCTTAGAAGAGAAATCAGGGACGAGGAACGCCGGAAGATGACCAAGGAAAAGGTTCGGGCATGAAAGAGAGCATTCTGAACAACAAACGCATTCTGGCCGTGGACGACGAGCCGGATGTCCTGGAGACCCTCAGAGAACAGCTGGAGGAATTCCCGGGGATCGTTTTCGACAAGGCCACGGATTACGACGCAGGGTATCACCTGCTCAGGTCCTGGACCTACGACCTCGTGATTCTGGACATCATGGGCGTGCGGGGCTTCGATCTCCTCAGCGCCTCCGTGAGCCTCGGGTTTCCCACCGTCATGCTCACAGCCCACGCCCTCACAGTGGATGCGCTGAAGAAATCGATTCAGATGGGAGCGAGAGCCTACCTTCCAAAGGAAAAGATGGCCGAGATTGTCCCCTTTCTGGAAGATGTCCTGACCCTGGAGAACCGTGCGGCGTGGCGAAGGCTCTTCGGCGGGCTGGGCGGTTTTTTCACCGCCAAGTTCGGTCCTGAGTGGCAGAAAGAGGAGAAGGAATTCTGGGATCAGGTCATCTCAGGGAAATACGATCACCGGCCGGTCATACTGAAGAAGTGAGTTTTTCCCACCCCCGATTGCACGGGACCCCTGAAAGCATTCCCCTGGCGCGAGGCCCCCTCGTCAGCTTCCCTTCTTTTTGGCTCCCGGCTTCTCCTTCATCCTCTCTTTCAACTGCTTTTCGTAGTTGGCGCGGACTTCCTTCAGTTCTTCGGAGGTGCGACAGATCAGTTCAGCCTGGATCGACTGGATGTTCTTCAGGATCGAAAAGCCGTAGGCAGGGCTGAAGGTCGTCTCTCCCCAGATCACATCCTCCAGGACGGAATGATCCTCCTTGCGCATGATCTTCCAGCCCTCGGGAGTCTCCCAAGCCAGAGGCTCTTCCTCCACGGCTTTAATGATCATCTGGTAGTCCGCGGAGCGTGCCCTTTCGATGGCCGCTTTCAGAAAATAGACGCCCGAATACGTCTCCGCGGCCATGTAATCGGGGTATTCCTTGAAGCGGTCCATGTAGGACTTCACGAATCTGCGGTTCATGTCGGAATCGGGGGTGAGGAAGAAATACCGGGCCGCGACAAAGACGCCCTCCGGCATCTCCTTCCCGAGGGGCATCAGCGTTTCCAGGGCTGCGCCGTCAGGGAAGGCAAACTTTACTTTGTCGAATAGGCCTAGGGGCAGGCCCTGCCTGATGAAATTGACCGCATCCATGCCCCAGAGGGGGGACCATACCGCGTCCGGCTTGGAATCGAGGATTTTTTGTATGAAAGGCGTGAAATCGGGTTCCGTCAGCTTGGGCCAGAGCTCCCCGATGAACTCGCTCTCAGGCTGCAACTCCTTCAGCTTTGCCTTGAACTGAGCCCATGAATCCCATCCGTAATTATAATTCGGTCCGATGCACATCCAGCGCTTGTATCCTTTCGGAGCGACATAATAGGCACCGGAGCGGGAATGCATCATCGCGTTGCTGAGGGTGGCGAACTGGTATCGGCTGAACTGGGCTCCTGTCAGGGAATCGGCGGCAGCCTGGGTCAGGATGAGAATCTTCTTCTTCTCGGTAGCCACTTTGGACACAGCTGCCGCGACCCCGCTGGATGTCGGACCGATGATGAAGTGGACCCTGTCGTCCCGGATGAATTTCTCGACGATTTCCACTGCCCGCTGGGGTTGGAGCTTGGTGTCTTCATAGACCGCTTCCACCTTGCGCCCCAAAATCCCGCCCTGGCGATTGATCTCGTCGACGGCGAGCTGAACCGCCTGCATGCCGTGTTTGCCATATCCCCCCATGGGGCCGGACATGATGAACATGACACCTATTTTAATCGACCGCTGCTGTGCCCGGGCCTCCCCTGAGGAGAAGACCACAGCCATGCAGACCAAGATCAAACCTGCCATCCATCGGCTCTTAACCATAACCCCTCCTTTAGTTCTTCTGTTCTACCTGGGCCTGGGTTTATACCAGAAAAAGAGACCCTTTGCAAAGCGGTTATCTTCATCCTTGCACCGCGTACCGGCTGTCGTCTATCGTCTCGCCTTGATGCGGTAGTCGAAACTCGCTCTGATGTTCAGGCGGCTGACATGGACATGGTCCGGAAAAGGCGGGAAAGGAGCAGCACTGCTGATGGCCCGGGCCGCTTCACGGTCGAGGATGCCGTGTCCGGAGGATTCCGTGACCTGAATCTGGGTCATGCTTCCTTGCTTGGATAGACTGAACGTGACGAGGAGCTTTCCCTCCAGAAGGCTCTCTTTCGCCTCCCTCGGGTATTGCCACTGAGCCATGATCCGCTCCTTGATCACCTTGGCATAATCGACGTATCTCTTGTCCGTTGTATCCAGGGAGATGGTTTCCTGGGTTTCCTCCGCGGGGGAAAGCTTCTCCTCCTGCCGTGCTTTGGCCACATCAGCATCCGCCCCCTCCTGATTCTCCATGTCTTCCATGGGCGGCCTGAGGAGTTCAACCCGGTAGATCCGAAGGTCTTCGGTTGCCCAGTAGGAGGACAGAGCGTTGCGGAAAGTGAACAGGAGCATGGCGTGCAGCAGGAAAGAAACGAGCACGCTGACTCTCATGACCGATCTGGTTCTTAGCCGAAAAGAATCACTCATCGCATTTCCGGCGGCCCGGGGGGTCGTTGACCCACCATTCCCTTTTCTTCACAAACCACCACTCCGTGCTGTCCGTATCCATGATCTCCTGGGCCATTTTCTTGGCGGGTTCAGTCTGAAGCCTCTTCAGGGCGTAGTGGAGCCATTCCTGGGCGTACTTGTTGCCCAGGTCCTGCTGCTCCTTGAGGGCCAGGATCAAATCGAGCTGGTCCGCATCCCTCGCGATACACGCTTCCAACGAGTCGCCGTTCCTGAATTCCAGGGCCAGGGAAGTGATTTTCTCGCCGAAGGGCAGTCCCTGAGCCAAGTCTCCCAGGGCTTTCTCCTCATCAACCTGAACGTACTTCTTGTTGACGTAGTTGTGATCCCCTGTGCGGGCTTCGTGAAGGTCATGAAAAAGGCACATCAGGGTCGCCTTTTCAGCATCGGCCTGGGATTCGTGGAGGGAAAGAAGATAGCCGATCACGGCTGTTCGAAAAGAGTGCTCCGCAACAGACTCGGCCCCTGACCCCAAGAACTGGTACCCTGTCCGGGGCGTCTTTTTGAGCATGCCGACTTCAAACAGAAAATTCACCAGGGTTCGCATAGCCCCACCTGAATAGGAGCGGGGTCCTGAAATGTCAAGACCCTTTTGCCCGTCTTGATTTATCGCTCCAAAGGATATAGTATTCTAAAATCGAAAGATTGAAAAGCATCCATTTCCGAGAATCTTCAGTTCCCGGGCACGAGCGATTAAGGATAAGGAGATGGCCGCCTGCCAAATCATGAAGATCTATAAATTCCCGGAGCCTGTTCTGAGAAAGGTCGCAGAGCCCGTGAAGGAGATCGGCGCCGAGCTCCAGGACCTCATCGACAGGATGGGAGAGACGATGTACGCGGCTCCCGGGATCGGTCTGGCAGCCAACCAGGTGGGCGAACTGAAGCGTGTTCTCGTCTATGATCTCACGCCCCGAACGGAATCCCCCTCCCTTTCCGTGCTCATCAACCCCGAGATCGTTTACGGGGAAGGAGAAATCGTCTATGATGAGGCGTGCCTGAGCGTGATTGATTTCTCCGCAGAGGTGAGTCGAAAGGCGCAGATCAAGGTGCGCGGGTGCGACCGGCACGGCAAGCCTGTGGAGGTGGAAGCAGAAGGCCTTCTGGCGATCTGCCTGCAGCACGAGATTGACCACCTGAACGGGAAGCTCTTCATCGACCATATCAGCAGCCTCAAGAGGGCGCTCTACAAAAGGCGGCTGAACAAGATGCTCAAGAAGGGTGAAGACGCGGAAACCATGCAATGAACGACATTCCCACAGAGGGTTTTCCCCCTCGGCCGAAGCTGGTTTTCATGGGGACGCCCGACTTTGCCGTTCCTACCCTTCAAAAACTGATCATTTCCGGGCTTCCGATTTCAGCGGTGGTGACGCAGCCTGATAAGCCGAGAGGGAGGGGAAGAAAAACAGAGGGCTCCCCGGTGAAGAAGATCGCGGAGGCCCACGAGATCGAGGTTTTGCAGCCGGAGAAAGCTTCGGATGACCGCTTCTGTGATATCATACGAAAAAAGAAACCGGACCTCATCATCGTTGTCGCTTTCGGTCAGATCCTGAAGAAAAAACTCCTTGAAATACCCCCATGGGGTGCGATCAATATCCATGCATCCCTTTTGCCCAGGCTTCGGGGACCAGCGCCCATTCCATGGGCCATCCTGAACGACGAGGCCGTGACAGGCCTGACGGTCATGCAGATGGACGAAAGGATGGACACCGGGCCGATTCTTTTCCAGGAACCGGTGCCGATCCTGGAGAACGAGACGGCAGGGCAGCTGCACGACAGGCTCGCGTTGCTGGCCGGGGATTTGATCACCCGCTCCTTGAAACAGATGGCGGAAAACCCGATCGTCAGAACACCCCAGGACCCAGGGGCGGCGACCTACGCGCCCAAAATAGAGAGAAGCCTCTGTCTCGTTGACTGGGAGGCGAGTGCCCGCAAGGTGGCTGCCCTCTTGCGCGGCCTTGACCCGAAGCCAGGGGCATACACCCTTCTTGGCGCCAAGGAACTGAAGCTCTTCTCCCCTGTCGTGGTGGATCAGGTGGCCGGGGGCCTTGTTCCGGGACGGGTGTCGGGTGAGGGCCGGGATTACCTGGTGGTGGAGACCGGGGAAGGCAGGGTGGGAATTCAGGAGCTCCAGTACCCGGGGAAAAGCGACTCACGGCCAAAGAGTTTCTGAGGGGGTTTCGGATCCCCGAGGGAACCGTGATGGGGAAGTGACAGACCATGGGGTGAGCAGAGATCTGTCCAAAGCGGTCAAGGAACTGAAGGAACGGGACCTGAACCACCGTCCGGAAAAAATGATCTTCATCCTGCTCCTGTTCCTCACCTGTCTCGGCCTGGTGATCGCAGCCATAACCCTTTGGCTCGTTCCGTTTGTCGGGTTTTCCAACATTCATCCCCATCTGCCGGTCATCATGGCTGTCGTTTTCGCGATGGTGGTCCTGTTCCTGATCGGCGGGGGTCTCACCCTCGTTTTCACCATCATTCGGGGGAAAAACCTGTTTTTCAACCGGAGGATTCGGGGCGTGGTGATCCGGTTCCTCTTCCCCCTCCTGGTCCTGGTCGGAAAATGCGTCGGCATCAGCAAGGAGCGGGTGCAGAGGTCTTTCATCGCCATAAACAACCAACTCGTCGTCGCAGAGGCCAGGCTTGTGCAGCCTCGAAAACTTCTCATCCTCCTTCCCCAGTGCCTGCAGAACCATGATTGTGACGTCCGAATCACGGGCAGCGTGGAGAACTGCAAGGCCTGCGGCAGGTGTAAGATAAAGAACCTGGTGGAACTCTCCCACCGGTACCACGTCTCCATAGCGGTCGCTACGGGCGGGACCCTGGCGAGGAAAATCGTTGTGGACAAGAGACCTCAGATGATCATCGGCGTGGCCTGCGAGAGGGACCTCACCAGCGGCATTCAGGATACCTACCCACTGCCGGTCTACGGCATCCTCAACAAAAGGCCCCATGGCCCATGCTTCGACACGGACGTGGACCTCGGAGCTGTGGAGAGGGGAATGGCGGCATTTCTCAATGGTGATAAAGGAAACTCCGAGGGACCTGGCCCTGAGGGTGTTAAGCCGGCTGTCTCCTGACGCTGCGCTGCCCTCTGATGCCCTGGACCGTGTGTTTCGATCAGAGCCGGGCCTTGATGAAAGAGACAGGGCATTCCTCAGCCACCTCGTTTTGGGTGTCTTGCGGTGGCGGCTGCGTCTTGACTGGATCATCGAAAAGAACGCTAATTTCCCGCTCAAAAGGATAGACCCCGCCGTCCTTGACATCCTTCGCCTCTCCCTCTATCAGATTTTCTTCATGGACAGGGTTCCGGATTCCGCCTCCGTGGATGAGGCGGTGAAGCAGGCCAAGCGGAGCCATTCCAAGCATGTGGTTTCTTTTGTCAACGGGATCCTCAGAAATATATGCCGGCGGAAGGATGCGATTCCCTTCCCTGACCCGGAAGGGAGCCCGGTTTTGTTCCTCTCTCGATTCCATTCCTACCCGGAATGGCTCGTTCAGAAGTACCTGGGCCTCTGGGGAATGGAATTCACCGAAGAGCTTCTTGCAGCAGGCAATCAAATTCCCGGCCTCGTGGTCAGGGCGAACATCCTGAAGATCAGTCCCGCGGACCTGCTGAAAGAGCTCGAAGGGGAAGGGGTCCGGGGCAGGCCGGCCCTCTTTTCACCCCAAGGGATTGTCCTGGAGGATTTCAGGGGAAGGGTGGATCAGCTTTCTTCTTTCAAACGGGGTTTGTTTCAAGTCCAGGACGAGGCGGCTCAGGTCACCTCCTTGCTCCTCGCACCAAAGAGGGGCCAGAAAGTCCTGGACCTCTGCGCCGGGTTGGGAGGGAAAACGACCCACATGGCCGAGCTGATGGGTGATCAGGGTGGAGTGATTGCCCTTGACTTGATCGTCGGGAGATTGGTAAGCCTGAAACACAATCTGGCCCGCCTCGGAATGAAGCGCGTGTTTCCTGTCGGCGGGGATGCATCGGGGAATCTGTCGTCTCTTTTCCGGCATCCCTTCGACAGGGTCCTGATCGATGCCCCCTGCTCAGGGCTTGGGGTGATTTCCCGGCATCCTGACGGGAAATGGGCCAGAACCGAGAGCGATATCCACCGCCTTGCAGCGTTACAGAAAAAGATTGTCAGCCAGGCGGCGCCCCTGGTGCGAAAAGGCGGAAGAATGCTGTATGTGACGTGCACCTTAACGAGAGAAGAGAACGAGGGCGTGGTCAGCCATTGCCTCCAAACCCACAGGGACCTCTCTCTCGTCAACCTGAAGGCGGAGGCGCCCGAATGGGCGCAGGCACTGATCGACGAGCAGGGATTCTTCAGGACTTTTCCGAACCAACACCCGATGGATGGGTTTTTCGCCGCTCTTTTTGTGAAGAATTGAAAAGGGGGTTGGGGGGCTATTCGGGTACACACTAGCGGAGGACTAGAGGATGGGAAAAATATCGGCGTCAATACTCTCGGCGGATTTCACGAAGCTCGGGCAGGAGGTCAAAGAGGTCGAACGAGCGGGTGCGGACTACATCCACGTGGATGTCATGGACGGCCATTTTGTGCCCAACATCACGATCGGACCGCTGGTCGTCAAGGCCTTACGGCAGGTTACGCGGTTACCCCTGGATGTTCATTTGATGATCTCCGACCCGGATCTGTTTATCGACGAGTTCGTCAAGGCAGGTGCGGACATGATCACGGTCCACGCGGAGGCGGTGAACCACCTGCACCGGTCTATCCAGCACATCAAACGGGCGGGGGCAAAACCGTCCGTTTCCCTCAACCCGGCGACCCCCTGCGATTTGCTGGAATACGTGCTCGGGGATTTGAACATGGTTTTGCTGATGACCGTGAACCCCGGGTTCGAAGGCCAGGAGTTCATCCCGGAGGTTTTGCCCAAGATAGAGCGCCTGAAAGAGACGATCCGGCAGAGGGGTCTTGGCACAGAGATCGAGGTGGACGGTGGCATCAACCCGGAAACGATCCATCAAGTTTCAGCAGCCGGGGCCGAGGTTTTTGTGTCCGGTTCGGCGATCTTCTACAGTAAGGATTACGGTGAAACGATCAGGCTGATGCGGGAGAAGATGGTTCCTTCATCGCAGAAG
The DNA here is from genome assembly GCA_020060805.1 of Deltaproteobacteria bacterium. GTDB lineage: Bacteria > Desulfobacterota > DSM-4660 > Desulfatiglandales > HGW-15 > JAHECH01. The sequence continues at coordinate 7,881 of JAGUZM010000537.1, forward strand.
TAAGCCGGTGTCCTCAGTCAAGAATCCGTTACCAAATTGAGCTGAGCCGGAGCACCCCGGGGGCGTTCTCTCAGGACCGCAATACTGCCTCGGGGGCGTTTTGAACGCCCCCATGATGTTAATCGTCATTGCCGGGAAGGCACGGAGTGGCATGGCAGTCGGAGAGATTGTCTTCTGGGGCTGTCCGTGGTGACTGTGAGGCCAATGGTGCCGTTAAAGTAGCTCTGGTCGAAGATGATTGCGTCCTGGAAGAACACCCCCGGGGTGCTCCGACTGTGCTGAGTTATTCACCCTTTTTGTAACTCCGGACACTGGGGGAAAATGAAAAATTTTGACTCAAGGGAAAAGGGGTGTTAGTATAAAAAAGTTCTCTGGCTCCTGGTTGTCATCCCTATGGGCGGAATATCAGGAGCTTCCTCGTTGGACTGGAGGCGGTTGATCGGAGGGATGGCCGAGTGGTTTAAGGCGGCGGTCTTGAAAACCGTTGAGCTCTTAACGGGGCTCCGTGGGTTCAAATCCTACTCCCTCCGCCAAGATATTTTCCGGAGGGAAATTTCGCCAAGGGAAATCGCGGAGAGATGGCCGAGTTGGCTGAAGGCGCTCGCCTGCTAAGCGAGTGTAGGGTTGTCAAGACTCTACCATGGGTTCGAATCCCATTCTCTCCGCCATCTTGTTCCTTCACGGGTATCGATGATCGCGATACCCATTTCTTTGAGCTGATTCCGTAGCCGATCCGATCTCTCCCAGTCCTTGTTCTCTCTCGCCTTTTCTCTCTCCCTGATGAGAGCCTCCACCTTTTCATCCCTTTGAGGGGGCTCCAGGTTCATCACAGCCAGGACCGAATCAACCATTTTGAGCGCCTCGTACACCTGTTTCTTGTCGCTCTGGGACAGGCCTTTCGCAGAGATGATGCGGTTGATGCTCTTGATGAATCCAAAGAGAGCGGCCAAGGCCTGGGATGTGTTAAAGTCATCGTCCATGGATTCCGTGAACTTGTGTTTGAGGTCGTACACCAACTGGTCCAGGCCTGGATGGGGGTCTGCGGATCGGCAGGTATGCAGGCGGTGGACGAACTCGTCCAGGTGGCCGACCGTGTTGCGGGCCATATCCAGCTTCTTGAGGGAAAAAGAGATGGGCTTGTTGTGGTGATGGCTGATGAGCCAGTACCTGATTTCCCTCCCCGTGTATCCCTGCTCCAGGAGGCGCCTGATCGTGTACCGGCCCTGGGCTTCCTGCCCCGAAGCCTTCTTGCCGTCGATCATGACCAATTCGTTGTGAATCCAGTAATGGGCAAAGGGCTTTCCCGTGAGCCCGTGGGCGATGGCGATGGCGTTTTCATGGTGAGGAAACACCAGGTCTGCGCCGCCCGCGTGAATATCGTGGGTGTCGCCCAGAAGCTTGAGGGCCATGGCCGGGCATTCGAGATGCCAGCTGGGTCTTGCCTTTCCCCAGGGGGTCTCGTAGAAAACCCCCCTCTTCAGTTCTTGAAGGGTGGCCCTCTTCAGAAGGGTGAAGTCTCTCGGATTCTCCTTTTCATACTGCTCCAGGTCCACGGTTTTGCCCAGATGGATCTTCTCCAGGTCAATCCTCGAAAGCCTGCCGTATTCCCTGAACCGGGAGATATCGAAATAGATGGACCGGAATTTCTCGTATGCCGAACCCCTGGCGAGGAGCCGCTGCGCCAGGTCGATCATGTAGTCCACGTGCTCGCTCGCCTTGGGATGCTCCGTTTCCTTGCTCACCCTGAGAACATCCAGATCCCGGAGGAACTCCTGAAAGAATTTCTCCGTGAATTCTTTCAAGGGGACGCCCGCTTTTTGGGCTCCCGCGATCGTTCGGTCGTCCAGGTCCGTGACGTTGACCACATGGGTGACACGGAAGCCCTTGAATTCAAAATAGCGTTTCATCATATCGGAGAACACGAGCTGCCGGGACTGGCCGACATGGATGAGCTGGCAGAGCGTCGGGCCGCAGGTGTAGATGCTGACATGGTTTTCCTTGATGGGGATGAAGGGCTGCTTCTTGCGGGTAAGGGTGTTGTAGATGGATATGCCGGACTCTTTCTTCTTGTCCACGAAAAGGGGAGTGCTCAGGTACCTCTCGCCGCCGTCGGGCAGGATGACCACGATTCGGCCATGGGTCATCTCCTTGGCCAGCCTGAAAGCGCCGGCCATGGCTGCCCCGGAGCTCATGCCGACGAAAATACCCTCCCTCTTGGCGAGGGATCTTGAGGTTTGATAAGCCTCTTCGTCGTCGATGTTGATGATCCGGTCCGCCAGGGTCCTTTGAAAAATGCCCGGAGGATAGGATTCCTTCATGTTCTTGAGACCCTGGATCTTGTGGCCCATGTAAGGCTCAACGCCGATGACCTGGACCTGCGGCTTCAACTCCTTGAATCGCCGGGCAAGGCCCATCAGGGTTCCCGTGGTTCCCATGCTCGCCACGATCATGTCCAGGTTTCCGCCGGTCTGCTCCCAGATTTCCCCGGCCGTCACGTGGTAGTGGGACTTCCAGTTTGCGTCGTTGTTGAATTGATCCGCCAGCCAGAATTTCTCCGGTTCCTCCCTGGCCAGGTTGTAGGCATACTCGATCGCTCCGTCCGTCCCCAGATGGGCGGGGGTGAATTTCAGGTCAGCCCCCATGGCCCTGAGGATCTTTTTCCGCTCCTCGCTCACCGATTCAGCCATGACGAGGAGAATCCGGTATCCCTTCACGGCAGCGACCAGGGAAAGCCCGATTCCGGTGTTGCCGCTCGTCGCTTCCAGGATCACTTTCTCTTTGTTCAGCACCCCGGCCTGTTCCGCATCCTCGATCATAAAAAGAGCCGGCCTGTCCTTGACCGAGCCTCCCGGGTTGAAGGATTCCAGCTTGGCCAGGATTTCCACGTTCTTGTTCACGACGAGATTCTGGGTTGGAACGAGCGGCGTTCCTCCGATGTGAGCGAGGATACTGTCATGTTTTCTGTCCACCCCTCGGTCCTCCGGTTTTGAAAGATGGCTGTGATGAAATCGGTTCGGGATCCCTTTTGAAGACAAAAATATAAGTATCGACAAAGTCTCCTTTCTTTGCAATAACAAATTTGCAGAAAAAGGGGCCTTCATCGGCCTTGACTCCCGTTGGGGATAGGTGATAGGGAAACAGACCGTCAACGGGGAGCATGATTCCGGCTTTTCACAGTTCCCAGGGAGCGCTTTAAAGCGGTCATGGGAAGGCAGAAAGGGAGGTTGGCGTGAAGATCCTGGTCACGGGAGGCGCGGGGTTCATCGGATCGAATGTCGTCGACGGGTACCTCCAGGCAGGCCACGATGTGGTGGTGGTGGACAATCTCTTCACGGGGAAGAAAAGCAACGTCCATCCCCGGGCGAAGTTCTACGAAATGGATGTGCGCTCTGAGGAGATCGGGGCGGTTTTGCGGCAGGAGAAACCGGAAATCATCAATCACCACGCGGCCCAGATCAG
>JAGUZM010000229.1 GCA_020060805.1 Deltaproteobacteria bacterium
CGGACAGCCCCAGAAGACAAACGCTCCGACTGCCACGCCACTCTGTGTCTTCCCGGTAATCCCTATTAAGATTATGGGGGCGTTCAAAACGGCCCGAGGAAATATTGCGGTCCTGAGAGAACACCCCCGGGGGGCTTCGGCCCAGATCAATTTGGCAAGGGATTTCGGAGACGCGACGCTAAGGGATGCCGTACATGGTCACCAGCACCCATGAAAGGATGAACCACAGGAGGATCGCGAGGGGTGTGCCGATACGCACGAAATCGAGAAAAGTATACCCTCCGGCATTCAAGATCAACAGGTTCGTTTTGTACGCCATCGGGGTGGCATAGCTCATGTTCGCGCCGAATAAGACGGCGAGAACGAACGGCTCCGGGCTGAGGCCGAGTTGATGCGCGATGGAGATGCCGATGGGGGTCCCGATCACGGCTGCGGCATTGTTGGAAACGATGTTCGTCAGGATGGCCAGGAGCAGCATCAGGCCGCTCATCACCACCTTCGGCGATGCATTCCCTGTCAGGGCCAGGAAGATCTGGGCGAGATATTCCGCTCCCCCTGTTTTGAGTAGCGCTGTCCCCAGGGCCAAGCTGGAAGCGACGATCAAGATCACTTGGGCACTGAGGGCCCGGGTCGCATCGCGCCAGCCCAGGCAGCCGGTGAGAATCATGGCAAGGATGCCGCATGACGCGCTGATCGCGATCGGCACGATCCCCGCGGCGGCGGTGACGATGATCCCGGCCATGATCACCAATGCCAGGGGCGCTTTCCGGGTGAAGGGAAGATCAGTCGTGGCGTCCAGGATGAGGACTTCGTTGCCACGCTTGAGCTTGGTGATCTGTTCCCTGGGCCCTTGGACCAGAAGGACGTCTCCTGCCTGAAGGGTGATATCGCCCACGTCCCCTTCGGTCCCGGCCAATTCCCTGCCTGCGCGGTGAAGAGCGAGGGTGATGAGCCCGTACCTGTCTCCAAACCTGATTCGACTGAGCGTCGTCCCGTCGAGGCGGGATCCGTCTATAACCGCGACTTCCGCCATCTGCTGATCCTCTGCCTTGAGAGGGTGTTCATCATCAAGGGGCTCGTCCTCGGAGTCCTCCGGATAGAGGGCGCCGCCCAGGAGCTTTTCGTATTCCTTGAGGCGATTGGGAGTGTCCGTGATCACCAGGTGGTCACCCGCCCTCAGCTTCGCGTCGGGCAGGGGAAAAACAAAGGTGTTGGGACCCCGTTCGATGCTTCTGACTTTCATCGCCCCTCCGGTCAACTTTACCGCTTCTGCCAGTGTTTTCCCTTCCCCTTTTCCCTCTTTCCTTATCGCAAGGTGGGCCGTGAAGAACCTTGGAGAAGTGTCTGCCAATGGCGGCTGCCGCTTAGGTAAGATGCGGGGCGCCACGAGCCAGAGATAGGCCATGCCGAAGCCAGCTGCAATCACAGCTGGAAGAAGGAAGTCAAACATCTGCAGGCGTCTCATCCCCATGTCCGCGGCAACCGATACGACGAGGAGGTTGGTGGAGGTGCCGATGGTGGTGCTCATGCCGCCCAGGAGGGTTGACAACCCCATGGGCATCAAGACGGAGGAGGGAGGTGCCCCTGTGCGCAGGGAGACGCTGATGAGCACGGGCATCAACAGGACGACGATGGGCACATTGTTGATAAAGGCGCTGGTGATCGCACTGAAGATTAGCGTCAAAAGGAAAGAGATGCCGGGGTGGAGTTTCCAGAGCCGGGCGAGATAGTGACCTGCCGGCTCGAGGGCCCCGGTACGAAGAAGCCCCTGCCCGGCGATCATGAGTGCACACACGGCGACCAAAGCTTCGTGACCAAAGCCGTAAAAAAGGTCCACCGCTTGAAGGGTCTTGCCTTCGCCGGAGAAGGGGAAGAGCTCAAAACCGAGGGCGAGCCCCACGAGAACGAAAAAACTGGACGATTCCAGGGGGATTTTCTCCCTGGTGAAAAGGAAAAGGGCGAGGACGACCATGCCCATAACCGCAAGGGCATGCATGTTCGGCGGATGAGGAAAGGTCATGGTTCAACCCCAGGAGCTCTGGGTTTTTCCGACGGTGCAGAGAAGGCCATGTTAAGGAATTGGGCGAAGAAGTCAAGGAAGATAGGCTGCCCTGGGGTTCTCAATGGCCATTGAAATTGGTGTTTCCAATCCGGCCGCAGGGAGGTATTATAGTCATAGTAGGGTGTCTCTCCGATAACCGCGACGAACGAGCCAGGCAGCCTTTCCGATCATGGTTCGATACCCCTTCGACCTGCTCGGGGCGGTGAGCGAAGTCGAACCGCTCACCTTGATCGGCAGAAGGGTTCGTCCTGAGGTACCCGTCCTCCGTAGCAGAGCTACTGAGGAGGATGGATCGAAGGACGAACGAAGGGTGACTGCTCTCTGTATTCAGGTTGTCGGACAAGCTGTAAGACCTGATTTTTCAGCATTGGTCTACTGATGCTTGGAACCCATCGAAGCATCACGCAACCTGAAGGATTTTAGCGAGGCTTGTATGGTCTCCCCATTCCATTCGATTTACTCTCACGGGTTTGTCAGGGCTGCTGTCTGCATTCCGTTCTTAAAGGTAGCCGACCCTTCCTTCAACACGGAGCGTACCTTGCGGCTTGCCCGTCGCGCCTCGACCATGCACGCGGCACTCGCTCTCTTCCCGGAGCTGGGCATTTCCGCGTACTCCAACGAAGACCTTTTCCACCAGGACGCCCTTCTCGATGCGACCAGATCAGCGCTGGCTCTGATCGTCAAGGAAAGCCAAGATCTATCGCCGGCTCTGATGGTAGGGGCACCCCTTCGTTTTGAGGGCCGGCTGTTCAACTGTGCCGTCGTGATCTACAGGGGGAAGGTCCTCGGCGTTGTCCCGAAGACCTATCTTCCCAATTACCGGGAGTTCTACGAAAAACGACAGTTTTCTGCGGCCCGCGACGCCACGACCCGGGAGGTCTCTTTCCTTGACCAGTCCGTGCCTTTCGGCAACGACCTTCTCTTCGACTCGGTGAATGTTGAAGGCTTTGTTTTACACGTGGAGTTGTGCGAGGACATCTGGGCGCCCATTCCCCCGAGCACTTACGGCGCCCTTGCAGGGGCCACGATACTCGCCAACCTCTCCGCGAGCAACATCACGGTCGGGAAAACAGACTACCGAAGGCTCCTTTGCGCTTCCCAGTCGGCTAAATGCATTTCCGCCTATTTGTACTCGGCCGCTGGTCCCGGAGAGTCCACCACTGACCTGGCCTGGGACGGGTATGCCGTGATTTACGAAAACAATGATCTTCTCACCGAGTCTGACCGCTTCTCAGATGAAGAGCAGGTGATCTTCGCGGACGTGGACCTCCAAAGGCTGTTGCAGGACCGCATGCGGATGACCACTTTCAACGACTCCGTGGCCGACCGTCCTGAGCGGCTCAGGGCATTCCGCCGCGTCCCCTTCCATTTTGAGGCTCCCCGAGGCGATATCCCCCTCGTGCGCAAGGTGGAGCGCTTCCCTTACGTACCGGGCCAAGCCGCGGTGCGGGATGAGCGCTGCTACGAGGTTTACAATATCCAGGTCCACGGCCTGATGAAGCGCCTGCAGGCCACGGGGATCGAACGGGTTGTGATCGGCGTCTCCGGCGGGCTCGATTCGACCCAAGCCCTGATCGTCTGCGCCAAAACCATGGAGCGCCTCGGCTTGCCGAGACAGAACATCCTCGGCTTCACCATGCCCGGGTTCGCCACCAGCAAAACGACCAAACAAAACGCCCGGCGCCTCATGGATGCCCTCGGCGTTTCTGCCCGGGAAATGGACATTCGCCCTTCTTCCATGCAAATGCTCCGCGATATCGGACACCCCTATGGGCAGGGCAAAAAGCAGTATGATGTCACGTTCGAGAACGTTCAGGCGGGTGAGCGCACGTCCCATCTGTTCCGCCTCGCCAATTTTCACAAGGCGATCGTCGTGGGCACCGGAGACTTGAGCGAGCTCGCCCTGGGCTGGACAACCTACGGTGTCGGAGATCACATGTCCCATTACAACGTGAACGCATCGGTGCCGAAAACCCTGATCCAGTACCTGATCCATTGGGTGATCAAGACGAACCAGTTTGACCCGGAGACGGGGGCTATCCTTGGATCTATTCTTGATACGGAAATATCACCGGAGCTCATTCCTGACGAGAAAGGGGAAGGGGAAAAACCTGGCCAGAGCACCGAGGCTGAAATCGGGCCTTACGAATTGCAGGATTTCAACCTGTACTACATCACCCGCTTCGGTTTCCGGCCGAGCAAGGTGGCGTTCCTCTGCCACCATGCCTGGAGCGACAGGACGCAGGGAATATGGCCGGAATTGATACCGGATTCGAAACGCAACGAATACGATCTGGCGACGATCAAGAAGTGGCTTGAAATTTTCCTGTACCGCTTCTTCAAGATCAGCCAGTTCAAGAGATCGGCCCTCCCGAACGCACCGAAGGTGGGCTCCGGCGGGTCGCTCTCTCCGCGGGGCGATTGGAGAGCGCCTAGCGACTCGGAGGCCACGGTCTGGCTGGATGAGTTACGCCGAAACGTGCCTGAGGCGACAAATGCCGGGTAATCACCTATAGCTGAGCTCGTCGGATGCTCAGGGCAAAACGATTCGCATCCAGTCTCAGAGAAGTCAATCACAGCTGGGAGAACCCATTCGAGCTTCCAGCAGCTGGCACCAGGCTGCCAGCTTTTCGTCTGCACCGAAAGGGGCTACAAGCTGCAGGCCAAGGGGAAGACCGTTCCCTGCCCGGCCGGCGGGCAAGGTGATCACGGGCATTCCCGCATGGGTCCAGGGTAAGTTCATCTTGGGATCGCCCGTTGAATGGATACCCTGAGGGGCAGGGCCTGGAGCGGAAGGACAAACCCACAGGTCAATGCCTGCCTCAGCCATCGTTGCCTCCAGTTCCTTCCTCAAAGCAGCACTATGAGCTCGGCCGGTAGCCAACTCCTCATCGCTGACCTTTTTTCCGAGCTCGATGATCTCCGCGGTCCGGGGCCGGTACAGGGACGCATGAGTAGCGTAGATCTCGGCGTGTTCCCGGGCAAATTCACCAAAAACCAGGCGCCGGTGAAGCTGATTCAGATCCCCGATCCCGGAGAGGGTTGGCACCTTCTTGATCGCGCAGCCGATGCTCTCCAGTTTTGCTACCTGTTCCTCGAACGCCCTTAATCCTTCCGGGTCGGCCTGCTCCAGATAGGGGCCTGTGGGCACGCCTAGGACAGGCAGAGCTTCGGCCGGAGGAACAGCGTTCCACGGCCGGCAGAGGACCGATGCGGCCAGCGCCATCCCGGCCACATCCTGGGTGAAGAACCCCACCTGGTCCAAGGTGCGGGAGAAATAGACGAGCCCTGCCGTCGGTATCCGCTGAAGGGTCGGCTTAAAGCCGACGATGCCGCAGAAGGCGGCGGGCCGGATCACCGAGCCGATCGTCTGGGTTCCCAACGACAATGTGCAGAGGCCTGCGGCTACCGCTGCCGCTGATCCGCTGCTCGAACCGCCGGGAGTGTGCGAGAGGTTGTGGGGATTGCGCGTCGGGCCCGGCTCAAAATACGCAAATTCGGTCGTCACCGATTTTCCAAGGATGAGTGCACCCGCATCGCGAAGGCCTTGAACACAAACGGCTTCGGGACCGGCGAAAAGCTCGGGGGGTATCGCTGATCCGGCGCGAGTCACAAATCCGGACACATGGAAAATATCCTTGACCGCGACGAGCGCACCATAGAGGGGTGGCCTGTTGACGGGGTCCGGATAGCGCGATTGGAGTTCTTCCGCCTCAGCCCTTAGACGGCGGCGCCTGTCCGGCTCGGGCAATAGCGCTTCGATGTGCGGGTCCAGTTTTTCCGCGCGATCGCACATCTCTTCCACGTAGGCGATGAGGTCCATTTGCCCGTCCCGCAGTTTCCCTACCGTCGAAGCCAGATAAGCTGAGTTGAGGTGCCTGGCCAAAATTCAGGAATCTCCTTGCCATGATTTTTTGTAGACCACGTAAAGTCTTTTGTTGATGCGAGCGGAAGGCGAAGGCCCGGCATCTTTGGTATCACAGTCTATCTTGCAGTCGAGATATCCTTTCGTATATGCGGCTTTCCCTGAGAACCCTGTACGTTTCACAAAAGATGGCGTAGAGATCACTGTACAGTTCATGGTTCTTCAAATCAGGTTCAATAGTGCTCCGGGTATGGACTAATGCCTCCACCGCTTCTTTGACACTATGAAACACGCCGGCGGCCACTGCGCCCAGTATGGCTGCTCCGAATGTCGTACACTCTGATACTCGCAGGGTACTGATTAATTTCCCATAAACATCAGACTGAATCTGTGTCCACAGGTCGGACTTAGCCCCGCCCCCAGTCAGCCTAAGGCTGTCGAAAGGCCTTCCGAGCACCTTTTCAAGGGCCTCGCTGACCATTCTCAATTCAAAGGCAGTCCCTTCCAGAACAGACCGGATGATGGTCCCGCGATCGTGCGCCAGGGTCAGGCCGATGCTTCCTCCTCGTGCGCAGTTATCGTACGTGGGAGTGACCTGGCCGTTCAGAAAAGGGAAAAAGAGATGCCCCTTGCAGCCAGCCGGCGCCTTGGAGGCTTCGAGAGTCATGAGATCGTACACATCCAGACCGAGCTGCTGTGCGCCTTGGTGTTCCACCTGGGCAAAGGTATCCCTCCACCACCGAAGGCAAGCGCCGGTCGCAAAAGCTCCCCCCTCCATATCCCATTTACCTGGAATCGCATGGCCTCCGATGTAAGCGCATCGGTCCGGATCCTCCCTCCTGCTATCAATATGGGCAACCATCATAGCAGCTGTTCCAATGGTGATCTCGGCCATCCCCTCTTGGATGACACCGGAACCCACCGCGGCGCACTGCTGATCTCCCCCACCCCTGCATACAGGGGTACCGACAGCAAAACCGCTCTTGGAGGAGGCCTTTGCCGAAACAACCCCTTCCTGCCTCGACGGAGTCACCATAGGGGGAAATTTGTCTTTTGACAACCCTATGGCCGAAATCACTTCATCGCTCCAGTCGAGACGATCAATGTCCATCATGCCGTTCAGCGTGAGGGATGAGGGGTCTGAGTAAAGACCTTCGGCGCCCAGCCTGTTCAACAGGAACTCTTGGCCGTTGATTATTTTGTGGGTCCCTTCAATGGTATCCGGGCGATGTTCAACAAGCCACATGATCTTTGAAGCAGCCCATAAAGCCGATACGGGCATCCCTGTCAGCTGTTGATACCGGTCGGGGCCGATCCGTTCAGCAATCCTGGCTGACTGTTCTGACGCCCGGCAATCATTCCAAACGACGGATTTGTGGAGTGGGTTACATGCTGAATCAACGCAGACGAATGTACCTCTTTGGCTGGAGACGCCGATGGATGCGACACTCGAAGGGTTAACACCTGTGACCGATAGCACCTCTCTGCTCGCTTCACAGATTTTCTCCCATACCAGCTCGATATCCTGCTCCACCCAGCCAGGGTGGGGATAGACGCAATGGTATTCTCTGTAAGCGCTTCCGGCGACCTCACCCGCCATGTTTACGAGCATCACGGTGGTACCGGTTGTCCCAGCGTCAATTCCAGCAAAATACCTGGTCGATTTCATTCAACACACCTTTCGGGGAGGCAAGCCAAAAAAAGATCCGGCGCGTATAGGTTCGAATCAAGCCTCTGACCTAATCTGCTTCATCCAATCTGTAAGAAGCTTCATGAACTCCGCACGGATTTCCTGATCCTCTTGCGGCAATTCCGCGATAAGCTTTTTCTTCAAACCAATGAGATCATCGCTTTCAGGATAAAACAGGATGGGTTTAACCGCAATGATTGTGTCGGTGGCGCCTTTCCAGTCAAAGGTGACGGGAAAACCAAAACGGTGCAAAAGGGGATCCCAGGTGGCGTCCAAGTTCAACCACCTTGTCCCTCTCTTGAGTTTCACGAAATGATGAAAATCGATCACGCGATGGTTCCGCAGAATTTGCTCAAATCGTTTGGGATACTCATTGTTCGGAGGGAGAGCCTGGTTGAAGTGATGAAGACAGGTAACGATCTTGTTTTCAAAACCAAGCAAGGTCAAAAGATTCGATAGCAGCAGATGTTTCCCCGAGCATGAACCCAGGTTCTCCTGGACTATTTTCTCGGGCTGCCTTTCGCCTGTCGACCCATAAGGAATATCCCTGACCTTCTCATACACACAGATAAGCGTCTCCTCGGGCGAAGCCTTTGGGCACCATCTTCTCAGAATTCTTTCATAAAAATCTTTGGGCATGTCACCTCGTCTGGACAGATCAGGGGCTGAACGTGATTTTCTTTAGACCCTTTTCCACTGCGCTTCAACCAGAAAGCGCATTCTGGTTTGTACAGCCTCTTGGAGACCATACAAGAATCTAGTGATTCAAATAATCCTTGCTTATACTTGCCGCCACAGTGAAATTGGGGTCTACCATATTCCCCAAGCGCACCCGGGCGACCTGGGTGAGCACGAAATACGCCTCATATCGGTCAAAGCCAAAATCTTCCTCCATCCATGATATCAGGTCCATGTACGCGATTTTGGCTGCATCTTCCATCGGACGGCTGGAACCGACACTCATGATGAAATCCTTGTTTTCAATCCTCGGCCCTCTAATATTCCAGCCTTTCACCAGGTCGATCTTTACGCTCGTTTTCGTGGGAAACTCGATGGCAACCCCACATAGCTCCCCGTCCCCTTGGGTCGCGTGGCAATCCCCCAGGAAGAGATAAGCCCCACGGGTTCGAACGGGCAAATAAACAGTGCTCCCGGGCCGAACGTCAGGAAGATCCATGTTCCCGCCATGGCTTTCTGGAGTCAGGGAATTGACTGAATCAAGTTCCGGCGATGTGCCGATAGTCCCGATGAAGGGATCATACGGAAACCGGATGCGATCACTCCAGGAAATCTCCTTTTCAGTAATACGAACCTTGCGCACTATTTCCGGGAGCGACTCCTGA
>JAGUZM010000230.1 GCA_020060805.1 Deltaproteobacteria bacterium
AGGGAAAGGGAAGGGAGGCAAAGTGCGCAGAGAGGACCTGCATCTCGAGAAAGGGAACAGCCTCCTCGCCTCCATGGGAACCCTGGGAAGAGACTTCCTGGAAAACGTCTATGACCTCGAATGGGAGGAGCATCCTGCTTTCATGGACCCGGGCGACGACCTGTTGCTCACGTGCGTTCAGTCCGACATCCTGAACCTGAGGGAGAGGCGGGAAATGCCGCCGGGGAAGAAGATCATCCGTCCAACCGACCGATCCGTTCAGATCCACTCCTGCCACAGCCCGGTGCGGGAGATCGAAACCCTCCATGACCATTTGCTTTCCATGTTCGAAGACGATTCCTGTCTGATGCCGAAAGATGTCCTCGTCATGACGCCGGACATTGAGACATACGCCCCGTACATCCAGGCTGTGTTCGGTGTCCCGGGCGATGAGACACGGCGGATTCCATACAGCATCGCCGACCGGAGCCTGCGGAATGAGAGCGCCCTGGGGGAAGCTTTTCTCTCGCTTTTTGACCTTCAAGGGAGCCGCTTCAGCGCTTCTGAAGTGCTGGGCATCCTGGAATACCGGGACGTTCAGCGGAGGTTCGGTCTTTCAGGAGGAGACGTGGAGCGGGTGAGGAAATGGGTGCGAGAGACCCGGGTCCGGTGGGGGATGGACGAAAAAAACCGGAGCGATCACGGCTTGCCCCCGTTTCGGGAAAACACGTGGGCAGCGGGCCTCGACAGGCTGCTCCTGGGTTACGCCATGCCCGGGGAGGAGGAGAGGATGTTCGGCCCCATTCTTCCCTACGACGGGATGGAGGGGGAGGAGACTGAGGCTCTGGGCGCTTTTGCGGAGTTCCATCGAGAGCTTTCCGAGCGGGTCGTATCCCTGGCAAGACCGAGAAGCCTGAAAGGCTGGGCCCTTGACCTTGTCGGGCTCCTGGACGCTTTCCTTTCCCCTGACGAGGAATCTGAAAGGGAGGCGCAGGCGATCCGCCAGGCCCTCCTTCGCCTGAACGACCTGGCGGAACGCGCCGGATACTCCGGCGACGTGGACGTCAAGGTGATCCGGGCGTACCTGGGCCACATTCTTGACAGGGAGGGTTTTGGTTTCGGTTTCATCAAAGGGGGTGTCACTTTCTGCGCCATGCTTCCGATGCGAAGCATCCCTTTCAAGGTCATCTGCCTCGTGGGCATGACCGGCAGCGCGTACCCGAGGCCGTCCAAACCTCTCGGTTTTGACCTGATGGCAAAGAAGCCGAGGCGGGGCGACCGGTCGCGACGGAACGACGACCGGTATCTTTTTCTGGAAGCGATTCTCTCCGCCCGGGAAAAGCTCTACATCAGCTACGTCGGCCAGGATATCCGAGACAATACGGCCATCCAGCCTTCCGTGCTGGTGAGCGAGCTCATGGATTACCTGGAGTCAGGGTTCGAAGTCCCTGCGGGAGGAATCCTGGATCATGTCCAGGTCAGGCATCGTCTTCAAGGGTTCAACCCGGAATACTACAGGAAGGGCAGCGCCCTTTTCAGCTACTCGGAAGAAAACTTCCGCGTCGCCCGGGCGCTCACGGAAAACCGAAAAGGGGTTGCACCCCTGATCTCCACAGGCCTTGGAGACCCGGAAGAGGAATGGAGACAGATCCACCTGGAAGACCTCTGCCGGTTCTACACCAACCCGTCTCGGTATCTCCTGGAGAGGCGCCTCGGCATTCATCTTGAGGAGCGGAGCGCGGCGCCGCAAGACAGCGAGGCTTTCGACCTCACGGGGCTGGAGAGATACCTCCTGGAGGAAAGCCTTTTGGAGAAACGCCTGTCCGGCGTTGACCTCAGAACATACCTGGCGCGGGTCAGGGCATCGGGGAGGCTGCCCCACGGCGAGGTCGGGGAATGCCTCTACCATGAGCTGAGGCAAGGGGTAGAGCGTTTTGTGGAGAAGCTCGACCCCTTGAGATCCCCCGGAGAACTGGCGCCCCTTCATGGCGAGCTCCCCCTGTCAGGCTTCCAGATCACGGCAACCCTCCGCGGCCTTTACCCGGACCGCATGATCCGCTTCCGCTACAGCCGGCTCAAGGCCGGGGACTACCTGAGGGCATGGATTCACCACCTCTTTCTCAACTGTTTGAAGGCCGACGGCTACCCGGTCACGACTCTCCTGGCAGGCCTGGATCCCGGCGTGAAGGATCGGGCCGCATGGTCCGCATGGAGGTTTGAACCTCTGGATGACAGCGGCCAGGTGCTGGGCGATCTTCTCGAGAGGTACTGGGGAGGCTTGAAAATCCCCCTTCCCCTGTTCCCGGAGTCATCGTGGGACTATGCTTTCGCAACCCTGAAGAGATCAAAACCCCCTGAGGAAGCCCTGCTTATCAGTCGGAAGACGTATGAAGGGACCGAGTACACCAGGGGTGAGGGGGAGGATCCTTACTATCAGCTGTGTTTTCGCAGCCAGGATCCCATAAGCGGGGCGTTCGCGAAAACGGCCGAGGACCTGTTCACGCCCATGTTCGAGCACATGAGGGAGGAATAGGAAAAACCCATGACTGCCTTTCTTCCTCTTCAACTCATCGAATGCCCTCTGGAAGGGACGAACCTGATCGAAGCGAGCGCTGGGACGGGAAAGACCTATGCGATCACAGGTCTCTATCTGAGGCTTGTCCTGGAGAAAAAGCTCTCCGTGGACCAGATCCTGGTGGTGACCTTTACCGAGGCTGCGACGGAAGAGCTGAAAGATCGGATCCGGAAGCATCTGCGCCTGGCTCTGGATGCTTTCGGAGGAAGGCCGAGGGAGGATCCCTTTGTGGCGGAACTCGTCAAGAGGGAGAAGCAGGCCGACGCAGCGGCGCACCGCCTGAGAGATGCGATCCGGGCTTTTGATGAGGCAGCCATATTCACGATCCACGGGTTCTGCATGCGAACCCTCTACGAGCACGCTTTCGAGAGCGGCACCTTTTTTGACACCCAGCTCCTCACAGACCAGGAGACCCTCAAAAGGGAGATCGTGGAGGATTACTGGCGAAGGCATCTCTACCAGGGATCCCCACTTTTCGTCCATTACGCCCTGAGCGCCGGGGTGAGCCCGGAGGCTCTCTTTTCCCTCCTCTCCAGGGGGATGCATCACCTCCGGCTTAAAATCGTTCCTCAAACAGAGAGGAGGGACACCAAAGCCCAAGAAGAGGCATGCCTGCGCGCTTTCAATGAGGTCCTGGAGGCCTGGCCGTCTTCAAAGGAGGAGGTGGCAAGCCTGCTTCAGGCCGAGGGGCTCAGCAGGGTGAAGTACGACCCGAAAAAGATCCCCCTCTGGGTCCAGGGCATGGATGACTTCGTCCTTTCGGGAAGGGTGAACGCACGCCTCTTCCCGGGGTTCCGAAAATTCACCCGGAGCGAGGTGGAGGGAGGGACGAAAAAAGGCCAGGCGCCGCCAAGGCATCGGTTTTTCGACCTGTGCGAGAACCTCTGGACGGCACAACAAGAACTCGAGGACGCGTTCGCTCACAATCTCCTGTGGCTTAAGGTTCAGCTGTTTGAATACGTCGATTCGGAGCTGGAGAGGCGAAAGCGGGAAAAGAACGTTCAGTCCTTTGACGATCTTCTGCTGAAGCTCTCCAGGGCGCTGGAAGGAGGAAAAGGAAAAGACCTGGCCGGGGCGATCAGGAAGCGATTCAGGGCAGCCCTGATCGACGAATTCCAGGACACGGACCCGATTCAGTATGCCATCTTCAGGCACATTTTCGCTTCGAAAGACTCGGTTCTCTTTCTCGTGGGCGACCCGAAACAGGCGATTTACAGCTTTCGGGGGGCAGACATCTTTGCCTACATGGAGGCGGCCGGCGAGGTGGAGACCCGCTACACCCTGGAAGAGAACTGGCGATCCGAGCCGGCCTTGATCCAGGCGGTCAATCATCTGTTCAGCGCCAGAAGGGACGCCTTTGTGTACGACCGGATTCAGTTTCTCGCCGCCCGGCCTGCGAAGAAGAAACAAAGGGAAGGCCTCACGGTGGATCAAAAGGCGGAGCCTGCCCTTCGGCTCTGGTTCATGGATGCCAGGGAATGGGCAAAACCCGGAAACCCGATCAACAAAGGCCGTGGCTGGGAAGTGATCCCCAGAGCGGTCGCCTCCGAGATATCCTCCCTCCTCAGCCTGGGGGAAAAGGGAAGGGCGCTCATCGGAGAGCGGGCTCTCAGCGCAGCGGACGTGGCCGTCCTGGTGAGGCGAAACGTGGAGGCGAAAATCATGCAGCAGGCCCTGGGAGAGCTCCGGATCCCGAGCGTTCTGTACACGACGGACAACCTCCTGGATTCGCATGAAGCAGGGGAGAGCGAGAGAATCCTCGCTGCCATCGCAAAACCGGATGACGAAAGCCTCATCAGGGCCGCCCTTGCAACCGACATGCTGGCGGTTACGGGAGAGGAACTGGATGCCCTGCGAGGAGAGGAAGGGGCATGGGAGCGATGGCTCCTCAAATTCAAAGGGTACCACGAGGATTGGAAAAAGCAGGGATTCATCCGGATGTTCCGTTCTTTTCTCCGGAACGAAGGGGTGCTGATCCGGCTGATGGGCTTGCCGGACGGCGAGCGCCGAGACACGAACATCCTTCACCTCATGGAGGTCCTTCACCGAATCGGTTCAGAAAAAAAACTGGACCCTCCCGGGTTGCTCAAATGGCTTTCAGAGCAGAGGGATCCGGAGACCCCGCGGCTGGAAGAGCATCAGCTGCGCCTGGAGAGCGACGAGAGGGCGGTGAAAATCGTGACTGTTCACAAAAGCAAAGGCCTCGAATACCCCGTGGTCTTCTGTCCGTTCATGTGGGGAGGGTCGAGGATAAGGAGCGCCCACGAGCCTTTCACCTTCCATGACGAGAGGGACCGGATGGCGTTGACCCTTGATCTCGGCTCGCCGGAAAGGGATGCGAACCGGGGCCGGGCGGAGCTGGAGATGCTCGCCGAGAGCCTGCGGCTGTTCTACGTCGCCCTCACCAGGGCGCGATACAGGTGTTATCTCGTGTGGGGTCGTTTCAGGGAAGCGGAGACCTCTCCCGCCGCCTACCTGTTTGATCCTTCACCCTCTTCAGGATCGGACGAAATTCTCAGCCGGCTGGAGGAACGCTTCAGGAGCCTGACGGACAAGGAGCTTTTCGACCATCTGAAGAAGACGTCTGATCGCGCAGGGGGTGTGATGGACCTTTCCCCCCTGCGTGTCAAGGAAGCCGCCCCCTACGCCCCTTTAAGGGCGGGGGGAACGGCGCTTTCACCCAAGACATTTTCCGGCCCCATCGACCGGGAGTGGAAAATTTCGAGCTTCTCCTCCCTCACTTCCGGCCGAGCCCACGGTGAAGAAACCGCCGACCATGACGCACGGGCTTTCGTCGAGATCGAACCAGGAGAAGCGTTTCAAGAAGTCCCTGAGCCGCGGGGCATCTTCGCCTTCCCGAAGGGAACAAGGGCCGGGACCTTTGTCCATGACCTGCTCGAGCACCTGGACTTCTCGGAAAAGGATGAAACCATGCTGAGGAGTCTGGCGGCGCAGAAACTGGAAGCCTACGGGTTTGACCCTTCGTGGCTCGACGCGGTGTGCGGCATGGTTCGCAGGGTTCTCTCCGTCCCCCTGGCGGCGGATCGGGATGATTTTTCCCTGTCCTCTGTTCGAAAACACGAGCGCCTGAACGAACTCGAGTTCTACTTCCCTCTCAAACCTCTGTCTCCGCGTCTCTTGCAGGAGATGCTCCTGAAGTCAGGGTTGCCCGGTTCCGTCTCAGGGGCGCCGGAGCGTATCGGCGACCTGGTTTTTGCACCCCTTCGGGGTTTCCTGAAAGGGTTCATGGATCTCGTTTTCGAGTTCGAGGACCGTTTCTACCTCGTGGACTGGAAATCCAACGACCTCGGCCCCAGCGTGGACCATTACGGGCCCTCCTCGCTGGCTGCTGCGATGGATCAGGGGTTTTACACCCTCCAGTACTTCATCTACACCGTTGCGTTGAACCAGTATCTCAGGAACCGTGTCGCGGGATACGATTACGAAACCCACTTTGGGGGGGTATACTACATCTTTGTTCGCGGGGTGGACCCTGCCAGGGGCAGGGAATTCGGGATCTTCAGGGATCGACCCTCATCACAACTGGTCCATGAGTGGACAAGAATGCTCATGCCCGGGGAGAGGGGATGAAGAAGGGGCCCTGGAAAGCCGCTGGGGCGGTATCGCGACGGTGAGAGAGTAACGACCAGTGATCACGACGATCGGTGAACATCTCAAGGAACTCCAGCAAGCAGGCACGCTGTCGAGCCTAGACGTGCATTTTGCCCTTTTCATGGAACGCCTCTCAGGCCTGCCGTCCCAGGAACTGGCTGCTGCCGCGGCCCTGGTGAGCGCCTCTACGAGAGAGGGCCACATCTGCGTCGACCTTTCCGCTCCCAAGGACCTTCTCACAGCCTTCTCTTTTGCGGGCCAAAAGGGTTGGTGGAAGAAACTGAGAGAGAGCGGCGTGGTGGGCTTTCCCGGAGAGGATAAGCCCCTGGTCCTGGACGAGGGAGGAAGGCTCTATCTTTTTCGGTACTGGGTCTACCAGGCCAAGCTGGCCGATGGGATCAGGAGCCGGGCGAGGGAACGGGACAGGTCCTTAGACAGGACCTTGCTCAAGCAGGGTCTTTCGAGGCTCTTCCCTGCCGAGAATCCGGGCGCCGTGGACTGGCAGAAGGTGGCTGCGTTGACCGCCCTCATCCAGCGGTTCACCGTCATTTCCGGCGGCCCGGGCACGGGCAAGACCACGACGGTGGCCAAGATCCTCGCCCTTTTCCTGGAGGGCAAGGGACCTGAGGCGTCGCGGATCGGTCTCGTCTCTCCCACGGGCAAGGGAGCGAGCCGGCTCGAAGAAGCGATCCGGAACGTGAAAGGGACCCTGGATTGCGAAGAGCGCATCAGGAAGGCCATCCCTGAAGAGGCTTCCACGATTCACCGCCTCCTGGGAACGATTCCGGGTTCGCCCTATTTCCGGTACAACGAGGCGAACAGACTGCCCCTGGATGCGCTGATCGTGGATGAGGCGTCCATGGTGGACCTGCCGCTGATGTCAAAACTGGTTCAGGCCATGCCTGTGCAATCCCGTCTGGTCCTGCTGGGTGACAAAGATCAGCTCGCTTCAGTGGAGGCGGGGGCGATTCTCGCCGATATCTGCGATGCTGGGGAGTCCCTATCCTTCTCCAGAGGCTTTTCAGAAGAAGTGCGTTTTCTGAGCGGTTACGACATGGAATCACGAGGGGAAAATGGAGAGGCCTCCTCCATGAGGGACTCCATCGTCTACCTGACGACGAGCTATCGTTTCAGGGGGGAGAGCGGGATCGGGGAAGCGAGCCGCGCCGTGAAGGAAGGGGAAGGCGACCGGGCCCTTTCGATCATCGCCCGCGGAGGGTACAGGGACATCGCCTGGAGGGATATCAGGCCCGTCAGCCTGCGGGATCGATCCCTCAGGGAGGCCGTGCTTCGTGGTTTTGCGGCTTTCCTGAAAACAAGGGAGCCTTCAGAGGCTTTCGCGAAAATGGACGACTTCAGGATCCTCTGCGGCCTGAGAGAGGGGCCATACGGTGTCAACGCGGTGAACGCGATGGTTGAGAAAATTCTTAGAGAGGAAGGGCTGATCCGGGACGGTGAATGGTATGCAGGCCGTCCTGTTATGATCACGAGGAATGACTACAACCTCGGCCTTTTCAACGGCGACATGGGCGTGGCCCTGCCCGACCCGGACGGGGAAGGGGAGTTGCGCGTCTTCTTCCGGGGCCCGAACGGGCAATCTCGAAAATTCCATCCCCTTCGCATCCCGGAACACGAGGTTATGTACGCTCTCACCGTGCACAAGAGCCAGGGCTCGGAGTTCGATCAGGTTCTTCTGATCCTGCCTGAAAGGGATTCCCCGGTGCTGACCCGCGAGTTGATTTACACGGGCCTGACGCGGGCGAGGGAGCGCGTGGACCTATGGGGAAATCAGGAGGTTTTCATGAGCGCCGTGGCTCGCCCCACGGTTCGGGCTTCAGGGCTGAAAGACGCTCTCCTGCCGGGTTCCGTCCAGAATCCCCCGGACCCTTGAGGAGAGGGCTTTCATCGTGAAGGGCTTCTGGATAAAGCCGTCAGAGCCCTCTTTGATGATTTTCTTGGCGTCAGCGTTCAGGGTGTAACCGCTGGAGAGGAGAATCTTGATGTCGGAGGCGATCTTTTTCAGCTTACCGAAAGTCTCGCTGCCGCTCATCCCCGGCATGACCAGGTCCAGGATGACCAGGTGAGGCCGGGGCACTTCGCCTCGCTTCTTTACCGCTTTCTCGATCAGTTCGACGGCCTCCCTGCCGCTTCGCGCTTTGAGAACCCGGTACCCCATCGTCTCAAGCATTCTACCCGTGACATCGACGATGGTCTCCTCGTCATCCACCAGGAGAATCGTCTCGTCGCCTTTTAGAAGCTCTTCCGACTGGATCGCCTCCTGAACCACATCCTTTGCCGAGGCCGGGAGATAGAGGTAGAAAGTGCTCCCCTTGCCCAGCTCGCTGGCAGCGTCGATCGCTCCGCCGTGGTTCTTGATGATTCCATAAGCTGAGGCAAGGCCCATGCCTGTTCCCCTTCCCATTTCCTTGGTCGTGAAGAAGGGTTCAAATATTCGCTTCCTTGTCGCCTCATCCATGCCCACACCGGTGTCGCGCACCGAGATCTTGACATACCGTCCCGGCCGGATGTTGTAAGGCATCGGGTCCTTTTCCGCAAGGGTCACATTCTCGGTTTTTATCCAGAGATCCCCGCCTCCCGGCATCGCCTGCCAGGCGTTCACGTAGAGGTTCAGCAATACCTGCTCGACCTGTCCCTGGTCAGCCTCGATGGGCCAGACATCCTGAGGGAGGTCGTGGTGGATTTGAATTTCTTTCTTCGCGCGGCCGAACATGCTGGAGGTTTTGAGGAGAACCTCGTTGGGGTTGATCGGCTTGACCTGGTATTTGCCGCCCCTGGCAAAACCCAGGAGCTGCTTGGTCAGGTTGGCCCCGCTCTGAACATGCTGCTCTATGTTCTTGAGCCGCTCATGGTGGGGATGACTCGGCTCCACATCGAAGAGGACGAGGGAGGTGTTGCCCTGGATGCCCATGAGAAGGTTGTTGAAGTCGTGGGCGATGCCGCCGGCAAGTTTGCCGATGGACTCCAGCTTCTGGCTCCTGAAAAGCTCCTCCTCCATTTTTTTTCGTTCCGTGATGTCGCGGACAATCCCCCGGAACCCCGTCACCCTTCCTTCCGGGCTTTTGAGAGCGTACACCGAGGCTTCAACCCTTCTCCGCTCCCCGTCCTTCCTGAGGACTTCCCACTCGAAACCGATGTGAGGCTGTCCTGTCTTGAACACGCCGTTGAAAACCCGGTAAAGCTCTTTAGCGTTTTTTTCGTCTGTGTACCTCCGGTCGTTCATCCCCATCAGTTCATCCCGGGTGTAGCCCAGGATCTTGCACACGGAATCGTTGAAAAAGGTGAAATTGCCCGAAAGGTCGACCTCGTAATAGCCCTCGTCGATGGTTTCAAGGATGTTCTTGTACCTCTCCTCGCTCTTGTGGAGGGCCTCTTCCGCGGACTTGAGCTCCGAGATGTCGTGAACGATCACGGTTGCTCCCCTCGGAATGCCGTTTTCATAGAGCACCCTTGAGTGCATGCTCACCCAGAACTCCCTTCCCCCCTTGGCCCTGATCTTGAACTCCACCATCTCCGGGATCTTTTCACCCGAAAAGAGCTTGGAGATCCTCTCGGCGAAAAGCATCCGGCTCTCCTCTGTCAGGATTTCCAGGGGGTTGAGGGCGAGGAACTCCTCTCTGGTGTAGCCGGTATACTCGCAGACCACGTCGTTGACGCTCACGAACCTTCGGTTGACGAAGTCGATTTCATAGATCCCCGATGGGGCATGGTTGAGAAGGAGGCGATATTTTTCCTCGCTCTCCTTCAACTCGTCCTTGACCTTGTTCATCCTGGCGAGTTCAGCTTCCAGGGCTTCGACTCTTTTGCTCAGTTCTTCGTATGTGGGTTTGGGTGACATGGACACGGCCTCTTCGCAGACAGAGAAAATTATACAGGAATATCAGCTATCTGTCCATGCCAAAATGTTGGGCGGGGAGCGGACGCATACCTATGGTGTTGATTTGCAAGAGGCAAAGGGATATACAGTGAGTGCGGTGTCTCGGGAGCCAGGAAAATGGTGCATGGTGCAAGGTACACAGCGCCAGGTGCACGGTGCAAGGTACACGGTATACGGAACGACAGTTTCTTTGTTTTGCCGTGCACCGTGTACCGTGCACCCTGCACCGGACGTTACGCGTTGCTCTTCCGGCTGCGGGACGTTCTCTAAGACTTCGATGGAACCCTTGATGGAATTCCCTCTTATGCCACCTTCGCGTAAGGAATACCTGCTTCAGCAGAAAGAGAAACACGGCCGCCGTCTTTTCGGCGTGTTTCCGGCCCAGTACCCGAGGGAAATTCTCTGGGCCCTGAATGTCCTTCCTGTGGAGATCTGGGACCCGCCCCTGGAGGTGAGCCACGCGAACGCCCACCTTCAGCCTTACATCTGCTCCGTGGTGAGGCTCGGGCTTGAGCTGATCCTCCAGGGCCACGGCAGGAACCTGGACGGCTTCCTGTTTCCCCACACCTGCGATTCCATCCAGAACCTCGCCTCCATCGTGAACGACTACCTGGGCCTTAACAAGCCGTGCTATTTCTTCTATCACCCCAAGGCTCCTTACCGGCCTTCTTCGCGGCTTTTTTATTCCAGGCAACTGAAAGACCTGGTTTCAAACCTGGAGGCCCAGTGCGGCCCACTGGACACGGGGGAATTGCAGAGAAGGGTGGAGCAGGGCCGGCAAATCGCATCCACCCTGGGAGAGCTCTACCGGCTGAGGGGCGAGGGGAAGCTTCGCGCTTCCAACCAGGCCTTTTACCAGGTCATTCGCCGGGGGGAATACCTTCATCCCGATGATTTCCTCCCCCTTCTCCGGCAGTTTAGGGATAGCTCGGAGGGAGACGTAAAGACAGGGCGCGGAGTGGTCCTGAGCGGGGTCGTGCCCAACCCGCCCGAAATCCTGGCCCTCCTGGACGAGATTGGCGTCCGGGTGGGGGATGATGATTTTCTCTCATGCAGCCGCAGGCTTCTTCCGGGGCCGGGCCGTGGGACAGACCCTTTCGAGGCGCTCACGGAGGGCTATTTCGCTATGGCTCCCTGCACGACCAAGGACTCCCCCGTGAGCGAGCGGATTTCGTACCTCATGACCAAGGTCCAAAGGAGCGGCGCCAAAGGGGTGATCTTCTGGATGGTGAAATTCTGCGAACCCGAGCTTTTCGACGTGCCCCAGGTGGTGGAAGGGCTCCGGAGGGAAGGGGTTGCGACCCTGGTTCTTGACACGGAACTGAACCAGGGCCTGAGCGGCCAGATGAGGACAAGGGTAGAGGCCTTCGTCGAAATGATCACCTGACTAACGTCAAAGGTGCAAAATGTAAGGTACAAGGTGTAAGGTGCAAGGTGTAAGGTGTCCGGAAGGCGGCATTTGAATCAGTTCCCTTGTACCTTGGACCCTGAACCGTGGTCCTCTTCGTGAGGTGTTCGAATCTTAATTTAAAGGCGGGTTCACCATGCGTCTAATGAATCGCGCACGCTTCCAGTTCATGAAGGATATTGGGGCGCCTGCCCTGATGGGGCTGTCCAATCTGGGCAGGAGGCGGAAACCCAGGAAACCGAACCCCCTTTTCGGCCCTTCCCTCAAGTGCTCGGCCCGGTTGAAAGAGATCATGACCCGCCACTACTTCCTTTCCCGGTACGCCGAAGGCGCAAAGCCCGTGGCCTGGGTGGCGAGCGGCGCTCCTGTGGAACTCCTGAGGCCCTTCGATTTTTACACCGTTTACCCCGAGAACCATGGGGCTCTGTGCGGGGCGCAGAAGGTGGCGCCCGAACTCTGCGCCCTGGCAGAGGAGCGCGGGTATCACCAGGACCTTTGCTCTTACGCCCGGGTGGACCTGGGGGTCTGCTTTTCCGGGAAGACGCCTGTGGGAAAACTTCCCAAGCCCGACCTGCTTTTCGCTTCCAACAACATCTGCCAGACCGTGGTTTACTGGTACAAGGCCCTCGCCCACCACTGGAAGATTCCCTTGATCCTTTTCGACACGCCCTACAACTTCCGGGAGATCAAGCCAGGGGACATCGCCTACATGGTCAGCCAGTTCGAGGAAATGATACCCGCCCTGGAGCGCATCTCCCGCCGGCCCTTCAGGGACGAGAAATTTCAGGACGTGATCCGCATGTCCCGGGACACCTCCCTCACCTGGGGCCAAGTGCTCTCCACGATGAAGGCCAGGCCGGCCCCGATGACCATATTCGACGCCTTCGTCCACCTTGCCCCGGTCGTTTCTCTCCGGGGCTTACCCGTGGCCCTGGAGTACTACCGGGTTCTTCTGGGTGAGCTGAAGGAGCGGG
>JAGUZM010000547.1 GCA_020060805.1 Deltaproteobacteria bacterium
GGCTGGGATCGAGAGCCACGGCTTTTCTCCTCGACTCGGCAATCCGGTTCCTGTTTATTGTCTGCATTATCCTGAGCGCCATCCTGGTCTCTGAATGGCTTCCCGCGCTCATCCCGGTTGATTTTTTCCGCAATCTCTCGAAAACATGGATCATGGCCCTGGGCGTTCTCGCTTACGGCCTTGTGGACCTGGGGTATTTCCTTTTTTTTGAGGCCCTGTGGAGCGGCCAGACGCCGGGGAAGCGCCAGCAGCGCCTCCGGGTGATCAAAGCGAACGGGCAGCCGATCGGATGGGTCGAGTCATCGATCCGCAATATCCTGAGAGCCGTGGACATCCTGTTCGGGTTTTACCCCCTCGGGCTGATCGTCATGTTCCTGAGCAAGGGCAATCAAAGGCTCGGGGACTACGCGGCCGGTACGATCGTGATCGTTGAACGAAGGAGCAAAGTGCCCAGGAGCAGAACCCGCCTCCGGGGTTCGGCAAACCTGAAATACCCCGAGGTCCGCTCCCATGCGGGCGAGTTGAAGCCGAAGCAGTATCAAATCCTGAAGTCTTTTCTCGAAAGAAGAGAAACCATGAACGAGACCCACAGGCGTCAACTTGCCAGGATGCTGGTCCAGCAACTGATGGGGCGGTGGAAGATACGCCCCCGCTTTGACATTTCCAATGAGGTGTTTCTGGAAGAGGTGGTCATGCTCTATGAGCAGACGAAAAGGACCGTATGACAGGGATTACGGAAATGCGGAAGAGAGCCGGGAACACATTGGTTAGCGGGGAGAAGCATTCATCCCGGGCGGGGGAATTCTGAAGGAGGCAGTGATGGCAGTTGACGGCATTCCCGGAGAGAGAAAATACACGATCCGCCTCATCGGGCTCGAGCCAGGGGCGCGACCGGAGGATCTGGCAGCAGCCCTCAAGCAGCTCTATCCGGGGAAAACGCTCGAAGAGGTGCGTCAGCTCGTGCGGCGGCTCCCTCTGGTCCTGGCCAACTCGGTGACCGAGGCGCAGGCGCGGAAGATCCATGCTTTTCTCAAACCGAAAGGGGCGATCCTCAAGGCAACAGCCGCCGCGGCGGCTGCACCGGCTGGAAGGATACCGAAGGTTGAAAAAGCGTTGAGGCCGCAGCCCGGCTCTCTCCCCGGGAGGCAGCCCCTTCCGAGTGATGAAAGGTCGCCCAGAATAGAGCGTAGGGCGAAGCCGAGAGTGAGTGAGGGTATCCAGATCCATCCCATGGGTACGGGTGAAATCCTGGATCGTTCATTCCGGTTGCTCCGCCAGTCCTTCTGGCTTTTCTTTGTCATTGTTTTCATTCCCCAGGGCATTTTTTTCTTGATGACCCATGGGGGCGGACTTATGTTTGGATTAGCCGGGGGTCCTGAAGAAGCCTTGAGCGCAGGTATCGGTTTCGGCGTGCTGACCGTGCTTGCGTTCCTTATTTTCATTGTCCTTCAGTTCTGGGCCCAGGGGGCTTTGATATACGCCGTATCCGAGACATACCTGGGCCACCCGACCTCCATCGGCGGATCGTACAGGGCGATCCGGAAACGCCTGGGCCGGCTCGTGGGGACCATGGTTCTCTGGGGGTTGCTGGTGTTCATCTGGCCCATGCTCGCAGGTATTGTGTTGGCAATCCTCGTGCCTGCTTTGAGCGCCGCGGGAATAGGGGGCATCTTCGTGGGCCTGTTCGCGGTTCTCGCATTCCTGGTAACGATCTGGCTGGCGATCCGTCTTTTGTTGAACTGGCTCTTGGTGGACAAGGTGGTTGTCCTGGAGGACCTGGGTTGGATGGGAGCTCTTCGCAGGAGCAAGGAACTGATGAATACGCGAACCGAAAAAGGGTTCTGGAAGAGACCGAAGAACAAGGCTGGCCTCATCCTGGTTCTGGGATTCCTGATAGCGGGAGGAATCCAGCTCACTTTTCAACTCCCCGGGATTATCCTGTCCATTGTCGCGCCCGGGAGCTTGGCGGCCTCCACGATCATGGGGCTTCTGAATATCATTTCAACCTCCCTGGCCACGGTGTTCACGGCGACGGCGATGATCCTTTTTTACTACGACATTCGCCTGCGCAGTGAGGGTTTCGACCTGAAGATGATGGCGGAGAACCTGTAAACGGGGAGCAGAGGGGCGAGGCTGCACCTGAACTGTTTGAAGAGAGGATGAGGCATTTTTTTGAGTCAACCATCATGAAGCGGAGGGCCATCAATCACCGCGCTTTCCTGAAGCGCGTCTATTCCTGGAGCAAGTGGACACTGCTGGCAGGCACATTTGCATCTTCCTTCCCCCGCAACCCGGGCTTTGCAGCTTCTTCCATGGATCCTCAGGTTCTGAAATCAGAACATCTCGGCCTGAGAGAGCTGGCTGAGAAGAAAATCCACCACGGAAACGGCCGGTTTCTGAACCCCTTCGGCCAGGTCAGGCACGGGAATCTCTGGCGCCTCATCAAATGGAAGGTATTCTCTCCGAACGAATTCAAGGGGCATTACTCCAAGGATCAGGTCAGGAAGGTTCATATCGACTGGGGCCCTGTCGCAACGCACAAGGAAGTCTCCGTAACATTCCTCAGGCATGCCAGTGTCATGATCAAGGACAGGGGAACGACGATGCTTGTCGATCCTCTCTTCCACGGTCTTTTCTGGTTCACCGACCACAGTCCCCTCGGGTTTGACGTCGATCAAATGCCTTCACCCGATCATGTCCTGATCACCCACGGACACCTGGACCACCTCGACGTACCTTCCCTGTCAAAAATGAGGAAAGAGACGCATGTGATCACGCCCATCGGTTACGACGGCGTCTTCGAAGATCTGGGAATGGCCTCGCGCACCCAACTGGACTGGTTTGGCAGTTACAGGGAAGGGGGGAGGGAGATCACGCTGCTCCCCTGCAACCACTGGACCATGAGGAA
>JAGUZM010000585.1 GCA_020060805.1 Deltaproteobacteria bacterium
CGAAAATCTCCGAGAGCTCGGCCGGGGGCTTCTGGAGAATTACCGTGGAAAAGCCTCTCAATTGGTTGCGGCAGCCCGGGGTTCGGCCAAGGCTCTGGTGAGACTCCTGGCAGAGGGTTTCTCATCATTCCGTGACGAAGCGATCTATCAGGGCGAGAAAATTTTTTTCTTCAAGAGGGCCCAGCTATTCGCAGCGGACCTTCACGGCGCCTTTGACGGGCGCGGATGGGGATCGTTCGGAGACATGGCTGATCTCACCGCATTCGCGGATTATAAGTTGCCTCAGGTCCTGCGGCACCTGGGAATCCTGGAGTACGCAGCCCCTCTCGAAGAAAAGATAGATCGAATGGCTTTTATCGCCTCAGGATCGCCGGAAGAGGTGGAGATCAGGGCGAACACCATCTGGGCGGTGGAATTGATCCGGCAAGAGCTCGATCGGCGCGGCAGAAAATGGAATGCTTGCGAAATCGACTCCCTTCTGTGGAACCTGGGACAGGACGACGCATTCAGAACCAAGCCCTATCACCGAACAAAGACTATTTTTTATTAAAGGCTAAATTGAAGTGCCTAAAGTGGAGAAAAGCAAAAGCGAATCACGAAAGCACGAAATTTGGAAAGCACGAAAGAAAGACAAGTGAAGGGAAGTGCGAAGTTCGAAATGCCTGAAATATACGAGGGTAGAAGGTGCGGGGAACAGGGTGCAAGGAAGCAAAACTTCTTTACAAAGTTTTCAACCTTGAACCCTGCACCTTGCACCGTGCACCTTCCTCACGTTCCCATGTCCCAGGATGAGAGGTATTTCTCCTGTTCGGCCGTGAGGGTGTCGATTTCCACGCCCATGGATTCCAGTTTCAACCTGGCAATGTCCCGGTCGATCTGGGGAGGTACGGGGTAAACCTTGTTCTCGAGTTTACGGGCCGTCTTGGCCATGTATTCTGCGGAAAGGGCCTGGTTGGCAAAACTCATGTCCATCACGCTGGAGGGATGACCTTCGGCCGCGGCCAGGTTGATCAGCCTACCGTTGGCGAGAAGATAAATACGCCGGCCTCCGCGGAGCGTGAACTCTTCGACGAAGTCCCTGATCGTTCTGGAGGATTTGGAGGCTTTCTTCAGCCCGGGGATGTCGAGTTCCACATCAAAATGGCCCGAATTGCAGATGATGGCGCCATCCTTCATCTTCAGGAAATGCTCTTTCCTGATGACGTTGATGTCACCCGTGAGGGTACAGAAGAAATCTCCCAGGGGCGCCGCCTTGGCGATGGACATCACGGGAAATCCGTCCATCACCGCCTCCAGGGCCTTCAGGGGATCAACCTCGCAGATGATCACATGGGCCCCATGCCCCTTGGCCCTGATGGCGACGCCTCTCCCGCACCAGCCATAGCCGCTCACGACAAAGGTGCTTCCTGCAAGAAGGCGATTGGTCGCCCGGATGATGCCGTCAACCGTGCTCTGGCCGGTTCCGTACCGGTTGTCGAAGAGGTGCTTGGTGTTGGCGTCGTTCACCGAGATGATGGGGAACCGAAGCACGCCGTCCCTTTCCATGCTTCTGAGGCGGATCACGCCCGTGGTCGTCTCCTCCGTGCCCCCCATCACGCCTGAGAGCAAGGCTTTCCTTTCCTTGGCCGAGAGGCTTCGCGTCCAGTCCCTGATGCCTTTGTCCAGGTCATCCAGCCTGCCGAGAGCGATGAAATGGAGGGAGCTCACGAGGTCAGCGCCGTCATCCATGGTGAGGTTCGGTTTATGCTTCAAGGCGGACAGAATGTGGTCATAGTAGGTCCCGTGGTCCTCACCCTTGATGGCGAAAACCGGAATCTCATCGTCCGCCACGAGGGAAGCGGCTACCTCGTCCTGGGTGGAAAGAGGGTTTGAGGCGCAGACGACCGCTTCCGCGCCGCCCGCCTTCAAGGTCTTCAGGAGGTTTGCTGTCTCCGTGGTAACGTGGAGGCAGGCGGAAAGCCGCAGGCCCTTGAGGGGCTTCTCCTCGTTAAAGCGATCCCTGATTTTGCGCAATACGGGCATGCTCATGCCTGCCCACTCTATTTTCAGACGTCCTTTCCCTGCAAGGTTGATATCCCGAATGTCATAATCCATGAGGCAGACTCTCTTTCATGTTTTCGTGATTCTCTTTTTCGGTATTCTTGAACTTCGCACTTTAGCGCACTTTAGGCACTTCGAACTTCACTTTACAGCTTTCTTCAGCGATTCGACGCAATCCAGCTTCTCCCATGTGAACTCCGGAAGCTCGCGGCCGAAGTGTCCGTAGTTGGTCGTCTTGCGAAAGATGGGCCTCAGGAGATCCAGTCTTTCGATGATGGCGGCCGGCCTGAAATCAAACTCCTTGAGGACGATGCGGGTCAGTTCCGCATTCGAGACCGCGCCGGTGCCGTAAGAGCCGACCATGACGGACACGGGCTGGGCACGGCCGATGGTGTAAGCGACCTGGATTTCACACTTTTCAGCCAGGCCCGAAGCGACCACGTTTTTTGCGACATAGCGGCACATGTAGGACGAACTCCGATCCACCTTGGAAGGGTCTTTGCCCGAGAAGGCGCCACCCCCGTGGTATCCGAAGCCGCCGTATGTGTCCATGATGATTTTTCGTCCTGTCAGGCCGCAGTCGCCCAGAGGGCCTCCGACGACGAACCGGCCCGTGGTGTTGATGAAAAACTGGGTTTCCTTGTCCAGCATATCGTGGGGAATCACCTTCTTGATGACTTCCTCGATGATCGCCTGGCGGAGGGTGTCATAGTCCACGTCAGGGTTGTGCTGGGCGGCGATGACGATCGCATGAGCCCTGAACGGTTTTCCGTTGATATACTCCACGGTCACCTGGGACTTGCCGTCCGGCCTGAGCCAAGGCAATTTGCCGGATTTGCGGACATGGGCCAACCTCTGGGTAAGGCCGTGAGCGAGATAGATCGGCATGGGCATGAGGGTGTTGGTTTCCCTGCAGGCATAGCCGAACATAAGGCCCTGATCCCCGGCGCCCTGCTCCTTGTAAAGCCCGGCTCCGTTGACGCCCTGTGCGATGTCGGGGGATTGCCTGTCGATCGAGGTGAGGACGGCACAGGTCTCCCAGTCAAACCCCATGGAGGAGTTCCGGTAACCGATGTCCTTGATCGTGTCACGAACGATTTCAGGCATTTCCACGTACGCCGTGGTCGTGATTTCGCCCGCGATGACGGCCATACCCGTTGTGACCAGAGTCTCGCAGGCGACTCGAGCCTTTTTGTCCTTCGCGAGAATTTCGTCCAGGATGTGATCCGATATCTGGTCCGCCACCTTGTCCGGATGACCCTCGGTCACGGACTCAGAGGTGAACAGGAAATTCTCCGCCTTTCCATCTGTTCTTCTTTCGACTGTCATTCACGTTGTCCTTTCTGTTTAGGAATATCTTCGTTTTTCGACGCCCCACCCAGGAGGCAGTTATCTATGAGCCTTGTGTTTCCTACCTTAACCGCTAGCGCCAGGAGCGTTTCAGCTTCGAGCGTTTCCACATCTTCGAGAGTGACCGGATCACACAACGTGACATAGTCAATCGCTGTGTGGGGATGGGAAAGGATCAAACCTTCCACCGCTTTCTTCACTTCTTCCGCACGCCTTTCCCCCTTCTCCAGGAGGTGACGGGCGAGGTCGAGGGATTTCTTGAGGCTAAGGGCCGACCGTCTTTGTTCGGGGTCGAGGTAGGCGTTACGGGAGCTCATCGCGAGCCCGTCCGGTTCCCGGAAAGTAGGGACACCCACGATGTCAAGGTCCATGTTGAGATCCCTCACCATCCGGCTGATCACGGTCAACTGCTGATAGTCCTTCTGGCCGAAAACGGCGATGTGGGTCTTCGTGATGTTGAACAATTTGGCGACCACCGTCGTGACCCCGTCAAAGTGGCCGGGCCTGGAAACGCCGCAGAGGTGTTTCGTTAACCTATCCACGCTAACCTTCGTCTGGTAACCATCCGGATATATTTCCGGGACCGAGGGCAGAAAGACAATGTCCACCCCGACACTTCTTGCTTTTTCCAGGTCGCCTTCTGTATCTCGGGGATACCGATCAAAATCCTCGGCCGGACCGAACTGCGCAGGGTTTACAAAGATGCTGACAATGACCACGTCCGCATGCCTCTTGGCAATTCTCATCAGCTCCAGGTGGCCCTCATGAAGAAACCCCATGGTGGGAACAAACCCAAGGGTTTTTCCGGAGAGCCTGAGGTCTTCGCACCTTTTCTGGACAGCATCGATTCGTTCCAGGACCTCCATCCGAACTCCTCATTTCCCTTTCTTTGAGCTCATGGGCACGTAGTACTGGGTTCCGGACTTCATGGACCTTACCTGTTCGACCAGGTCTTCAAAATCCTCGGGAACGTGAACGAAGTCAATTTCCGAAGCGTTCACCACGAGGAGAGGGGAATCCGTGTAGTGAAAGAAGAACTCATTGAATGCCTGGTTGATCTTCTCGAGATACTTGAAGCCGATGGACCTCTCGTATTTCCTGTTCCGGCTCCTGATTCTTGCCAGGAGCACCTCCGTTTTCGCCTGAAGGAAAATCACCAGGTCCGGCGGCGCGATCCTTTTCTTCAAGAGCTGGAACAACTGCTCGTACAGCCAGTATTCGTTGTCGTCCAGGTTTGACCTTGCGAACACCCTGTCTTTATCAAAGAGAAAGTCGGAGACCGTGACCCTGCTGAAAAGGTCGATCTGAGACATTTCGACGGCCTGGTTGAACCTTCTCAGGAGGAAAAAAATCTGGGTCTGAAAGGCGTATTTCTTGGGGTTTTCGTAGAATTGAGAGAGAAAGGGATTCTCGTCCACATCCTCGAGTAAAGCCTGAGCGCTCAACTTCTCCGCAAGCTTCTTGGCAAGGCTTGTTTTGCCCACACCCAGAGGCCCTTCAATGACAATGTAATGGTGCATCGATCCCCAATGCCCTGGTTTGAACTCTCTAATAAAAGGCTCTTCCTCGCAGAGCCCGTATGGTTCTCTTGAAGAGAGAGCCTTAAACGCGAAATCTTACTTTTCCCGCGATTCCTTGTCAAGGACCAGGCTTAAGCAGGGTGCACAGGCACAGGTAGTCATCCATATGAAGGTCTTCAGCCCTGTTTCCCGGGTCAATGCCGCATTTTTCAAGAGCGGCCATAATGGGCTCGCGGCCCAGGGATGTCAAGCTTCCCCTGAGAGAGTTGAGAACCGTTTTTCTCCTCTGGCTGAAGGCAGCCTTGACCACCTTCCGGAAGGTTTCTTCGTCTTCCGCTCTCTTCGGGTAAGGCCTCGTGAAGTCCATTTCCAGAACCATGGAGGCAACCTCGGGCTTGGGGAAAAAAGCCTCTCTGGAGATCTCAAGGAGGGGGGTGATGCGGGCATAGTACTGAATCAGGATGGTCAGGGAGCCGTAGTCCTTGTTTCCCGGCACGGCGGCGAGCCGTCTGGCCAGCTCGAGCTGGAAGGTGAGGATGGCCCTCCTGACCCGCGTTCTGTGGCTGATAAGCTTTTCCACAAAGGGGGACGAGATATTGTAGGGCAGGTTGCCGATCACGTGAAACGGAGCGGTTCCCGAACCGGGAATCTGGACGAAATCCAGCTTGAGAATATCGGCGTTGATCAAAATCACGTTGCTGATCTTCTCAAGGGAAAGGCGCTTGCGGAGCATTTCAGCCAGCCTGGGGTCCTTCTCCACCCCGATGACCCGATTCACCCTTTCGGCCGGGGGGAGAGTCAACGCGCCGAGCCCCGGGCCGACTTCCAGGACTTCGGCGTTCTCTTCGAATCGGGCCTTGGTGAGGATGTCCTGGATGATTTGCGGATTCTTGAGAAAATGCTGGCCGAGTCTTTTCCTCGGGAAAAAGGGCGTTGTCTTTGTCATCGGCTTATCCTGTGAGGGTTCGCGCCTCATGCCATCAGCGCTCCGTCAGCAGCGCCATACCATGAACACGGTCCGGCGGCGGGGGCATCCTTACCCGGGCAGGGGAGCGAGATCATCGATGGGGAACCTGGACTTCACGTCCATGGAAAGGTCGGCCCGTTCTCCATGAATGATCCGGTGATACCCGGCCAAAGCTATCATGGCGCCGTTGTCCGTGCAATAGGCCGGCCGCGGGTAGAAGACCCCGATGCCTTTCGGAGAGGCAGCGGCTTTCATGTTTTCCCTGAGCACTTTGTTGCAAGCGACCCCGCCTGCCATGACCACAGAGGAGACACCGGTTTTTTCCACCGCCACCATGACCTTCTGGACCAGAACATCCACGACCGCTTCCTGGAACGATGCGGCAATGTCCGCCAGGCTGGCCTGGTCCTTCTCCTGCGCGCTTGTCTCCCATTTCTTGACGTACAGCGCTACCGAGGTCTTGATGCCGCTGAAGCTGAAGTCAAGAGACCCGGGAGCAAGATGGGCTCTCGGGAAATGGATCTTCTCCTTGTCCCCCGAGTGAGAGAGCTTCTCAATCACCACCCCCCCGGGATAACCGAGGTGGAGAACCTTGGCCACCTTGTCAAAAGCCTCTCCGGCAGCGTCATCCAGCGTCTGACCCATGAGTGTGTAACGGCCGAACCCCTCGACCAGGTAAAGGGACGTATGGCCCCCTGAAACCGTGAGAGCAACAAAAGGGAATGAAGGGATGTCCTCTTCGAGAAAAATGGAGAGGATGTGGCCTTCCAGATGGTTGATGCCCACCATGGGGATTTTCCGGACATAGGCAAAGCCCTTCGCATAATAGAGCCCTACCAGGAGAGACCCGATGAGTCCGGGGCCGATCGTGACAGCTACCCCGCGTATGTCCCTCATGTCGAGCTTGGCGCCTGAAAGGGCTTCGCTGACGACAGGGACAATGTTACGGAGGTGCTCCCGGGAGGCGAGTTCAGGGACGACCCCGCCGTAAGGATGATGGATTTTGACCTGGGAGTTGACCACGCTCGCCAACACCCGGCAGCCGTCCGAAACCACCGCAGCGGAGGTATCGTCGCACGAGGTATCTATTCCAAGAATGTTCATCGTCAAACCCGCCATGCCCCGCTTGCTTATTCCACGTAGGCACTTTGATGCTCCAAGCAGTAAGCCAACAGCAACCTCTTTGGAAACGCCCCAGCTAGAGGATTAAGTAAGGCTTGATCCTGGCATAAAGCTTCGGGCCAATCCCAGGGACACTCGTCAAATCGTCCAGTTTCTTGAAACCACCACGCCGCGCTCTTTCCGCCGCAATCGCTCTCGCCAGGCGCTCGCCGATGCCCGGGATGGCCGTGAGCCCCTCCTCCGACTCCCGGTTGAGAGAAATGGGGATGCCGAGGGTGATCTTGTAGAATGCGGATATGTCGGACTCGAGGACTTCATGCCTCTGCCCATCGCTCCTGAAGGTGACCTTCATGCCGTTCCGAAGCGACCGATCCGCCGGCGATTCATGGGAGCCGGACCCCAGCCCTCCCGCCTTTTGAATCAGGTCATTCAGGCTCGGCTGGGAGCAGAACGGATAGACCCCCGGCCGCCGGACATCCCCGTCGATCTGAACGAAGAAGGGCTCCGGGCAAGGGATTTCGGCACCCCCGGCCGGAGCCAATAAAGGCTTGAGGACAAAGATCACGAGAATGATGAGCAAAAGGAGTAGAAGACCTGCGGACTTGTCATCGATCCTGTTGGGGCCCATTTTCCAGACCAAAGCCTTCATGAAGGACACGCACAGCCAGTTCGGTGTATTTCTCTTCTATGACCACGGATACCTTGATTTCCGAAGTGCTGATCATCATGATGTTGATGTTCTCTTTGGCAAGGAGGTGGAACATTTTCTGAG
>JAGUZM010000554.1 GCA_020060805.1 Deltaproteobacteria bacterium
CCATCAAGGCAGGCATGGGACACGGATCGCATCGGTCATCGCTCACCGGTGATTCCTGGGCAGGTGGTGGACGACCGTCCCCGAGGGTTTCCTTTTCGAAAACTTGATTCACGGGGTTGAAAAACGAGCACCGGCGAGCTTTCCAGATTTCTTCCTGGGGGGAAACCCTTTGAGAAAAAACACTGCCATGGGACGATTATTAATCGTCTCGAAATAGTATTGACGATCCGCTCCCCCTCACCCTGCCCTCTCCCCCACGATTGGGGGGAGAGGGTTGGGGTGAGGGGGCTTATGCGTGTCAAGACAAATATGGGACCCTTCATAAAACCGTACGAGGAGGCTCCATGGGTAGGAAGATTGTCATCCTGGGAACGACGAACACCAAGGCAGAGCAGCTGAGATTTCTGAAGGAGAGGATCATGGCCAGAGGCCATGAAGCGATCCTCATGGACCTGAGCATGGGAGGGGATCCCGGGTTTCAAGCTGATATCAGCCCCCGTGAGATTGCCCGCCTCGTGGGCAAGAACCTGGAGGACCTCGTTGCCTCTAAAGACCGTTTCTCGGTCACAAACGCGATGAGTGCGGGAGCGCAGCAAAAAGCCCTGGACCTTTTGTCCGAGAACCGCCTGGACGGCATCGTCGCCCTGGGCGGGGCAACCTTGGCGTTGATCGGGTCGCAGGTCATGGCAAAACTGCCCTTCGGTATCCCCAAGGTCATTGCCACGCCCGCCGCCATGCCGGTTTACGTCGGAAGATGGTTCGACGCCACCGACCTGCTCGTCATGCAGCTCATCATGGAAATCGCCGGCATGAACGACCTGGTCAAGAACGCCTTGTCGCAGGTTGCGGGCGCGATCGCCGGCCTGGTCGAGGAGTCGGGCGATCACCGGGCGCTGAAACTCCCCTACCCTTCGATCGCCGTTACGGAACTCGGCTTCTCGGACCAGTGCGCCAAGCATGTCGAGGACCTTCTCGTAGAAAAAGGCTACCACGCTTACCCTTTTCATGCCGACGGCGTGAGCGACCGGGCCATGGACCGACTGATCGCCCAGGGCTTCTTCGACGGTGTCATCGAAATCGTCCCGGCCGGTGTTATCGAAACGAAGTACAAAGGCAACCGGGCCGCCGGCATGCAAAGGCTGGACGCGGCCCTCGAAAGAGGGATCCCCCAGGTGTGGGCACCGTGCTGTCTGAACCTGACCGGGGCAGGCCCGACCAGGGCAAACAGGGACAAGTACATCGCCTCCGGGAAAGTCCTCAAGATCGACGAGATGAGAGCGATGGCCCGGTACCCGATGGACGAGTTTCTTGACGGAGCAAAAATGTACGCGGAGAAACTCAACAAAGCCAAAGGGCCTGTCAAGCTCGTCGTTCCTCTGAAGGGGTGGTCTTCACTGGAGCACGAGGGAAGCGTCCTCTACAACCCCGAGGAAGATCGTGTTTTTGTGGAAGAGTTGAAGAAACACCTCGCACGGCCTGTTGAGATCGAGGAGGTGGACTGCAACCTGGAAGACCTCAAGACGGCCCGGGCCCTGGTTGAAAGCTTGATCCAGTTTATGGTGCGCGAGAAAAAAGATCTGGATTGAGTTTTCTCTGGTACGTGGCTTCAGTGGTCAACGGTCTGCAGTCGGCCGTCAGCGGTCCGTAAGAGACGCAAATGGATACACCATCAAGTTGATGACTGATAGCTCCATGCGTATGCACGGACACTACTTGGGCAAGGAGTGAGGAGATGCGGCTCAAAGACAGAGTGGCTATCGTGACAGGAGCGGCGAGAGGGCTGGGCAGGGCCTTTTGCGTGGCCCTGGCATCCGAGGGCGCCAAAATCATGGCCGTGGACATTGCCGAGATGGACGACACCCTGAAGGCAATCGAATCGGACGGCGGGACGGCGAAGGATCTCCAGGCCGATGTTTCCAGTGAGAAAGATACCCTCAAGATCGCCGAAGAAACGTTCCGGTCCTTCGGGAGAATCGACATCCTGGTGAACAACGCGGCCATCATCTACGGGCTTCTCCGCAAACCCTTCTTTGAGATCGATCCCAATGTATGGGACCGGGTGATGGCGGTGAACGTCAAGGGGCCCTGGCTTTGCACGAAGGCGGTATTCCCTTACATGAAAAAGCAGGGAAAAGGGAAGATCATCACCCTGTCCTCGGAGACCTTCTTCACCGGTTCCCATGGCTTCGTTCACTATGTCGCCTCAAAAGGGGGCGTGGTCGCTTTGACGAGGGCCCTTGCCGTTGAACTGGGCCCGCACAACATCAACATCAACTCGATCGCCCCGGGGTTTACCGATACGGAAGCGAGCAGGTCCATCGCCGATATCACAAAATACGATGTGTCCCGAACCCCCCTGAATCGGCTGCAGAAGCCGGAGGATCTTCTCGGCGCTCTCATTTTTCTCGCTTCGGACGAGAGCGACTTCATCACAGGGCAGACGCTCTTGGTGGACGGGGGTCGAGTGATGCACTGAGGTGAAGGGGTTGCGGGTAGTTCGTTGTGCGTCCTTTGTGGTGAATTGTCCATTGTCCGTTGTTGTTATGAGCATGGAGTAATGGATCATTGGAGTACTGGAGTGATGGTCTTAACCCAATACTCCATCACTCCACTACTCCATTCTCTTGATCTCGTTTTTCAACTTTAGGCACTTCTGGAGATAGGAGGTTTCATATGGCCGACAAGAGCTATGACGCAATCGTCGTGGGCGGGGGGCACCATGGGCTCATCATGGCGTGCTATCTGCAGCGGGCCGGAATGAAGACAGGCATATTTGAATTGCAGTCAAAGCTGGGGGGTGCCGTGACCAGCGAGGGCGGTCCGGTGCCGGGGTTTCGCTTAAACCCGGGGGCGAACTGGACCCGCTTCTACGGGCACCCGGCTTACACGGATTTCAACCTGAGAGACAAAGGGCTGGAGTACATTTTCCCGGATGAAAACGAGGCCATGATCTTCGACAATGATACCTGCCTGATCGGCTACTCCGCCTTTAAGGTGGTTGACCCTCTGACAGGCAAAACAGAGCGCTCTGATGAGAATCTTAAAAAGACCCTGAATGAAATCAGCCGGTTTTCAAAGAGGGACGCTGACACGGCCGAGGAGTTGTTCCGAAGGTATGAAAAGAAATGGAAGTCCGCCATGGGGAAGTATCGCTTCAGCCCCCCTGTGCCCTGGGGATCGAAGAACGAGCTGGAGAAGCTCTGTGACGATCCGAAGGACGGCTTTGACCCGATATACCAGTTCATGACCAGCCAGCAATTGGCCTACGATCTTTTTGAAAGCGAGGAGCTGAGGACACTGTTCATCCGCGCATCGATGACTTCCTTCGGCGGCGCACCGGACGACGTGATCGGGCTTCACGGTTTGGTCCACTCCATCGGCCTGGTCCTTTCATGGGAGCCTGCGGCCATTGCCAAAGGGGGAAGCCAGAGCGTGACGAACGCCCTCCAGAAGGCGTTCACGGAAATGGGGGGAGAGTTCTTCGTCCGGAGCGAGGTGGTCAAGATCCTGACCGAGAACGGGCGGGCCAAAGGGATTCGCCTGAGGGACCGTACGGAGATAGGGGCAAAGCGCCTCGTGGTCAGCGACTTGAGCGCCCTCCAAACGGTACAGCTCATCGGCGAAGAGCACCTCGACGGCAACGTTGTGAGGCGTGTGAAGAACATAAGGTACAACAGGCACAATGTGATATGGGCGGTCCTGGCGATGCATGAACTGCCCAAGTACAAGGCGGCCTCCTTCAACCCGGATTGCGGGCCCCAGCCCAGGCTTTACATGGGTCCGAGGAATGCGGATTACATGGCCAACCAGTACCTCTCGGAGATCCTGGTCAACGGCATCAGCAGCAAACTTTTCATGTTCGTTGGGCCTGACACCATCTGGGATCCCTCAAGGGCGCCCGAGGGTAAGCACATGATCGGGGTCGAGGAATTTGCCGCACCCACACGCTTCTTCTCCGCAGCCAGGTGGCAAGAGCTGAGGAAGGAATTTGAAGACGCCATCATCAGCCAGTGGCAGATCTACGCCCCCAACATGACGAGGGACAACATCATCGGCTGCCGCGTTTTCACGCCCTACGATATTGAGCTGCGCCGGCCGAACATGCATCAGGGCTCGATTGCCGTCGGGGATATGATCGTCTCCCAGATGGACCGGTTCCGGCCCACCCCGGAACTGTCCAACTACAAAACCCCAATCAAGAACGTTTACCTTTGCTCCGCCGCCACCCACAATGGGGTGGGGACAGGGCGGGGCTGTTCCTACAATTGCTATCAGGTCATAGCGCAAGACTATGGCCTGAAGAAGTAAAGAGGATCACCCTTGACACAGGGCATCGTGGAGGCATTTTTCTGTTGACAATTAGGAAACCATTGCGTATCCCTTTCGCTGGGCTCTCCGTGGGGATGGGCCCCTCCGCTTCAAGCCGACATTCACGCA
>JAGUZM010000606.1 GCA_020060805.1 Deltaproteobacteria bacterium
AGCATCAGGCCGATGAGGATCTGATTGAATCGGACAAACCCTTTTTCAAAACCCTTGACCATCGCCATTCTCCTATGAAGCTGGAGCCGCCATCCCTTCGGTACCTTTTGCACACCAATGACCGTTTGCCCCTTTCCAAGCGAACCTTGGTCTCATCGAAATGCTCCGTGGTCGGTTTCTTCTCAGAGTTCCTCAGAGAGACAGGAGACCTTCGAACGGCGCAAAGGAGATGGAACGTTTTGAAGGTTTCCTGCGGAAATGGATTGACAGAAGAATTCGGAATGATGTTGTTGTAGCTTTGCTACAAGGAGCCCTTATGTCAAGAAAAAAGAAATGCACGGGGAACGTCACGGAAATACCCGGCGTATTGCAGCCGTCAGGACCGGAAGAGAGGCACCCGTGGATTTTATCGGTCGAAATAGGGGCTCTTCCCCGTGACCGAGAGAGGGATGCCCATCACGAAGTCCCAGTCTACCACGTTCATATCCCTCACCACCGCACCGATGCGGTACATGATGCGGTTATCCACGTTGAGGATGCTCGCCGTCTTGACGGAGGAACCGAGGGCAATGCCGAGGTCCAGGATTCGGAAGGCGCAGGTGGGTCCTCTGAATTCTACTTCCAGCGGTTTGGCTTTAAGGAGTTCGGCGCAGCTGGAAAACCCGCAGGCACCGCAGTTCAACCCGGCAGGCGTTGCCTTGCTAACGCCGATGAGGACGACAGCCCCGGAGGTTTGAACATTTTTCGCATCCCGGTCAAAATCCTTTTTCTTCAACCTATCGCCAAAAGCGATCATCCCCTTGGCGAGCTTTTTCAGGGCAGGGCCCTTGAGGATCTTGATCTGAAGGAAGTTTTCCCCTTTTGCCTTGGGTGCGGTGACTGCGGATATGGCCATCAGTTCTGCCACGAGATCGACCCCTTTCATTCCATCCCTCCTGTGGGTTTGAGCGGTTATTCTCCAAACACCTTTTTCGCCGTGACATGGTATAGGTTGAGCGCCTTTTCTCCAAAACAGACAAAGACCACTTTGGTCAAGGTCTTGTCCCCGTCGAGAAACGCTTTTGTCTCCCCCATCGCTATCTCCGCCGCCCTTTCCAGCGGGAAGCCGTAGGCCCCGGTGCTGATGGAGGGAAATGCGATTGTCTTGATGCCCAAATCGCGGGCCGCCATGAGGGCGTTCCTGTAGCAAATCGCCAGGAGATGGTCTTCGTTTTTCTTTCCCCCGGCCCAGACAGGACCGACCGTGTGGATCACCCATTTGGCCGGAAGCCGATAGCCTTTGCTCACCCTCGCCTCACCCGTCGGGCATCCCCCGATTTTTCTCGTCTCCTCCAGAAGCTCAGGCCCTGCCGCCCTGTGTATGGCTCCATCCACGCCGCCGCCCCCGAGGAGGGAAGTGTTCGCTGCGTTGACAATGGCATCCACCTGTTGTTTGGTGATGTCCCCTTCGACGATCTGCACTCTTTTGTCCACGATGCACCTCCTGCCATGCCCGGGTTCGAATCCCCTGAAAATCCGGACCAAATCCGGAAGTACTCAAGAAAATCACGAAAAGAAAGTGCGGTTTTCTCGGCTTCCAAAATCTCCTGCTTCCATAATGGCATGATTCGAAGGATCCCGTCGACCAGGGTAGCCCATTAGCTTCTCAGGTTTTGCAACGCCAGAAGGGTTTTCTCGATACGGTCCATCGCTTCTTCGAGGACGGAGGGGGCCGTGGCGATGTTGATCCGGATGAATCCCTCCCCCGGAGGGCCGAACTCGGCTCCATCCATCACAATGACCTTCGCTCTATCTTTGAGAATCTCGACCAGTTCCTTGCTCGTCATTCCGAAGGATGCGACGTTCGGGAATAGAAAAGGTGTCGCCTCGGGCACGGGGCACCAGATGCCGGGAATCCCTGCGAGGCGCTCCAGGCCGTAATCGCGCATTCGCCTCAGGTGGGCCATGAGGCTCTTGAGCCAGGGGCTTCCGCTCTTCAGGGCGGCCTTTGCCGCAGCCTGGGAAAGGGTGTCGGCATGGACGATGATATCATGGATGCGCTTCCTGAGGTCTTTCATGAACGTTCCACCCGCCACGAGATAGGCGATGCGGTATCCGGGGATGCCGAAGGCTTTGCTGAACCCGAAAACAGTGAGGGTCCTCCGGAACGAGTCCCCGCTGAGGGATGCGAGGCTGAGATGTTCTCCCTCAAAGATCATGTCCTCATAGAGTTCGTCCGAAAAGACGAGGAGATCCTGCTTGAGGGCGATTTCGGCGATGCCTTCGAGCTCCTTTCGGCTGAAAACCCGGCCTGTAGGATTGTGGGGATTGGAGACCATGAGCAACCTGGTCCTGGGGGTGATGCGTCTTTCGAGATCACGAAGATCGAGCTTCAGGCCGTTCTGGAAGTCAAAGGAACTGAAGACAGGCACCCCTTGGGCGTTCTGAACATTGTGAATGAAAGGCGGGTAGATCGGGCCTGGGCAAATGATCGCCTCATCCCCCGGCTTCAAGAAGAAGTAACAGGAGAGAAAAATCGCGAACATGGTGCCCGGAATCATGTGGACATGATCCGGCGTGGCCGGGATCTTGTTGACCCGGCGGAGCTTATCACAAATGACCTCCAGGACGTCGGAATCGCCGGCGTAGGAGCCATAAGGTGTCCGGTCCTCGTGGACAGCCCTGATGATGCCTTCTTTGATCTCCGGAGGGGCAGGGAAATCAAGATCCGCAACAGAGAGGGAA
The DNA here is from genome assembly GCA_020060805.1 of Deltaproteobacteria bacterium. Classification (GTDB taxonomy): domain Bacteria; phylum Desulfobacterota; class DSM-4660; order Desulfatiglandales; family HGW-15; genus JAHECH01. The sequence goes on from JAGUZM010000606.1 coordinate 2,725, forward strand.
ATCACGCCCTCAGGCCAGGGGCCCCACTTCAGAGCAGCCCGTCTGAAA
>JAGUZM010000504.1 GCA_020060805.1 Deltaproteobacteria bacterium
GAGGAAGGTTTCTCTCCCGGATCGATGGATTTTGACGCGCCTCAGCCAGGTGAGCGATGAGGTCAACAAGGCCCTGGATGAATACCGTTTCAACGATGCAGCGAGCATCTGTTACCAGTTTGTTTGGCACGAGTTCTGCGACTGGTACCTGGAAATGGTGAAACCGAACCTTTATGGGGACGATGAGTCGCTCAAGCAGGGGGCGAGGTTTGTCCTGGGAAAAACGCTGAAGGCCGTGTTGAAGCTTTTGCACCCCTTCATTCCCTTCGTCACCGAAGAGATTTGGCAGAGGCTTCCCGGCACGGGGGGAAGCATCATGATCGAGCCGTTTCCCGAAGCATCGGAGTACGACAGGGATGAAAAGGCGCCCGGAGAGATGGATCTGCTCATGGGCATCATCACAGGAATCCGCAACATTCGAGGGGAGATGAACATTCCCCCTTCCAAGAAGGTGGATGCCCTCATCGAAGCGCCTGACAGTGGCAGTCACGGAACGATCCTGAACAACCTGACGCACATAAAAAACCTGGCAAAGGTAGAGTCCGTTAAAGTGGACACGAAAATCCCGAAACCGGAGGCTTCCGCGACAGCGGTGTGCGGAAAAAACCAGGTGCACGTGTTGCTCAAGGGGCTGCTGGATTTCGAAGAAGAAAAGAAGCGCTTGAGGAAAGAGATCGGCAAGGTTCAGAAGGAAATCGATTTCTCAGAAAGGAAACTCTCCAACAGCGACTTCGTCGAGAAGGCGCCTCAGGAGATCATTGAGGGTGTGAAGGAAAAGCTGGAGGTGATGCGCCTCCAGCTGGAGAAGCTAAACCGAAACCTGCACTTCTTCGATTCCATGAAAGGATGATGGACATCCCCTGAGTCCAGGATTTCGCCAGGGGGATCGGGAAGAGCAGAAAGCCGCAGGGTGAACAGGGATGGAGCCTCATGCCGTTGAAGTTGATCATGTCTGGTTCTCCTACGAGGGAACGACCGTTCTCACGGATGTCACCTTTAGCCTGCCCCAGGGTGAATTCCTCGGAATCATCGGTCCCAATGGCGGGGGCAAGACGACCCTTCTCAAGCTGATGCTGGGCATCCTGAAACCGGACAGGGGGAGAGTCCGGATTCTGGGGCGGGAGCCCCATGTGGCGAGCCGAAGGATCGGTTATGTCCCGCAGAATACAGACTTCAATCGCGGGTTCCCCATCTCCGTGATGGATGTGGCGCTCATGGGTCGTCTGGCGATGTCCCGCGTCGGGAAAAGCTTTTCTTCAGGGGACCGCGAAAAGGTGGAGGAAATCCTGAAAAGGGTGGGCATGTGGGAGTACCGCTCCCGGCCCATCGGAAAACTTTCCGCCGGGCAAAGGCAGAGGGTTTTCATAGCCCGGGCCATGGCCACGGAGCCGAAGATCCTCTTCCTGGACGAGCCCACGTCGAGCGTGGATATCGATTTCCACACGGACCTCTATGATCTGCTGAAAGAAGTGAACAAGGAGGTTACCATCGTGGTGATCACCCATGACATCGGCGTCGTCTCCAGCCATTTGAAATCCATCGCTTGCGTGAACAAGCACTGCATCTTCCATGAGGGAGGGGAGATCACCCAGTCCATGATCGATATGGCTTACCAGTGCCCCGTGGACCTGGTTGCCCACGGCCTGCCCCATCGGGTGCTGCACACCCACGAGGAGAAATAACGTGTGGGACCTCCTTCAGTTTGAATTCATGAGAAACGCCCTCTTGGCGGGTTTTCTGGTGAGCATGATATGCGGTGTCCTGGGCACCCTCGTCGTGGTGAACAGAATTGTTTTTATTTCAGGAGGAATCGCGCATGCCGCTTACGGCGGAATCGGGCTCGCCTTTTACCTGGGCCTCCCCCCGTCCGTGGGAGCCACCCTCTTCTCTCTTGTGGTCTCCATGGTGATGGGGATCGCGAGCTTGAAGAGCAAAGAGAGGGCGGATACGATCATCGGGGTGATGTGGGCTTTGGGAATGGCTCTGGGCATCATCCTGATTGAATTGAGCCCCGGGTACGGCGTGGATTTGATGAGCTACCTTTTCGGCAGCATTCTCTCAGTTCCCCACCTCGACCTATGGTACATGCTTTCTCTGGCTGTATTTGTCGTCCTCATCACCCTGGTTTTCTACAAAGAGTTCATGGCGATGTCCTATGATGAGGAGTTCGCGTCCGTCATCGGAATCCCGGTCCGAGCCCTCTATTTTACCCTCCTCGGCCTGATTTCCCTCGCTGTGGTGATGATCATCCGTGTGGTCGGCCTGATCCTTGTCATCGCCCTTCTGACCATTCCCCCTTACATCGCGGAGAAATACACCATCTCCCTCGGCAAGATGATGGCCTTCTCCTCTATCCTGGGGATCCTCTTCACCTTCGCAGGGCTGTGGTTATCCTACGCCTACAACCTCAGCTCCGGAGCGACGATCATCATGGTGGCGGGAGTGGCGTTTTTTCTTTCCATGGGTCTTGATTCTGCCAGGTCGCGTATCAGGGCAAAGGGCGGAAGGTAATCGTCCCAGATCTATTTGGGGTGAAAATAGGCCGTCGCGAACCGGGGAAGGGAGAAGGCGGCACGGTGAATCGCGGGTGAATAGTACCTCAGACCCTTCAGGTTCCTCGCTCTTTCTTCATCGATGTCCTCGACAGGCTTCCTCCCGAGAGAGCAGAAGTAAAACCCGATCAGGCCGCTTGGGTAGGTGGGGACGAGGGTGAAGTAATAGCCGAGTTCGGGGTATATGTCTTTGGCAAAGGAGTAGACCCCTTCGATCACGCGGCTGTGGAGATAGACGGATTCGCACTGGGTCACCGCTATTCCCTGGGAAGTGAGCGCTTTTTTCATGTTCAGGTAGAATTTCTTCTGGAACAAAACCTGGCCCGGGCCAAAGGGGTCGGTGGAATCGACGATGATCACCTCATAGGAACGGGGATGGCGCTCCACAAACTTTGCCCCGTCCTCGTAGAAGATACGGACTCTGGGGTCATCCAGGGCAGAGGCCTGGGAGGGCAGGTGCTGGCGACAGACATTCACCACCTCTTCATCGATCTCGCAGAGATGAACGGAGTCCACTTCGGGATGTTTGAGCACCTCCCGGACGACGCCGCCGTCCCCGCCGCCCACGACCAGCACACGGGACGGATGGGGATGAACGAGCAAAGGGACGTGGCTGATCATTTCGTGGTAGGCGAACTCGTCGAACTCGGTGAGCATGGTGACGCCGTCGATCACCAGCATCCTTCCGAGGCCCTCGGTTTCCGCAACCCAGATCTCCTGGAACCTCGACCGGGTGCGACAGACGAAATCCCTGATCTTGACATTCAGGGTGCAGCCGGGCACGAATTCGATGCTGTCCTGGAACCAGAGGCCCATGAACTGTTCTTTCTTGGGCTCAAGGGACACCACGTCTCCACCTTTTTTTCGCTTCATCACCATAGCAGGACCATCCAAGAATGAGTGTCAAGGCAGTTTTCCAGTGCTGAAATATACGGGATCTTCCGTGGGCGGTCAACATGAAAGTGAAGGCCTGATTCACCATCAAAGGATCATGCGCGGCGGAAAGATTCCCACACATCGGTATTGAAACGCATAAGGGTTATTGGGTACAATCCGTGGCCTGAGGGAGGATGAGCTTGTGAAATGGACTATTTTTTCAGGCCCCAGGGGAGAGAAGGCCGGCGATTTGCCGGAAGAGATCCAGAACCTGATCCGGGGGATCGAGAAGTTTGCGCCCCGCGAGCACAGAGAGGAGAGACGGGTCCACTACTACAACTATGGGATGTTGAAGGAGTACCAAAAGCCCCTTCAAGAACTTCTGAGCGCCATTTCGGAAGGCAGAGCTCTTGCGCAAACCGAGAACAAGGCTCAACTGCTGAAAAGTCTCTTTCACGGGATGAAGGGTTTCTATGACCGCAAGGGGAGGCTCAGCCTTGAACAGGCGGTTGAGGACAGGGAACTGAGGAGAAAACTCAGCCGCGTTCTGTTGATATTTTACAAGAAAGAAAAAACCGCGGACTCGGAAATCCGATCTTGCCTTCAGGGACTGAGAGAGGGCAAACCAGAGGGCTCGAAGGAAACGAGCCCTGAGAAATCCCGTTTTGGCGGGGAGGTGACGTCTTAACGGTGAATCGTGGTCGGATTTTATCGTTGACTAACGGAAGGGCATTTTCTATGAGATAGGAGCGGTTTTTGGCCCGGGGGCTTGAAGATGGAGCCTCGGTTGGCCATCCGCAGGAGAGAATGGACTCCAGGATACCGGGTGTCCTGGAGATGTCGGATGAGCCCGGAAGAATAGGAGATATTGACCGTATATGGCAAAACACAAGAAAGTGGAGCGGCGGAAAGAACTGGATCGCCGGCGCAGGCGAAGAGAGAAAAGGCTGAAACAGAGGGCCAAGGAAAGGGCCCAGGGGGCGTCCCAGACTTCCTCCTGAGTCTGTCGAATAGGGCCTGATGCCGCAAGGTTTGGGCCGAGCGGACCACCAGAATCATGAACGTGAAGGAAATTGGCAGCCCCCAGAACCCCTATTTCAAAAGGTTCTTGAGGATTCTGCGGGGACAGGGAGTCAAGAAACAGGGTCTCGCTTTTTTTTCAGGGCTCAAGCAGGTCGAAGAAATCCTTGCGGAGTTCCCGAATCATTGTGAAGGCATCATTTTTGACGGAAGCCAGGGGCCGCGGATAAGCCCCTCGACCGGGGCCCTTCAACACTACGCCCTCTCAGCAGAGCTTTTCAGGGAAATCGATGCCTTTGGGACGCATCAGCCTGTCCTGATCGTGCGTGTCCCTCCCATCCATCCCTGGGACGCAGCGATGCCTTCCTCGGGCTGCACCCTCCTGATCCCTTTTCAAGACCCCAGCAATGTCGGAGCGGTCATCCGTTCTGCCGCTGCATTCGGCGTCACAAAGCTGGTCATGCTCAAGGAATCGGCTCACCCTTTCCATTACAAGTCCACAAGGGTGGCAGGAAGTGCGCTCTTGAGGATTCCCATTTATGAGGGCCCTTCAATCAGGGAACTGGAAGCCGCCCCTGCGCCCCTCATCACCCTTTCTCCGAGGGGGCAGGACATCCATCGGTTCAGGTTTCCCCCCAGTTTCCTTCTTCTGCCGGGTGTGGAGGGGCCGGGACTACCCCTGAATCTCAGCCACGTGCCGGCCCTCCGGATCCCCATGGAACGGGGCGTGGAATCCCTGAACGCCGCTCTCGCCACGGGAATTGCTCTGTATGAGTGGAAGGGCAGAACGGGGAAAACCGGGCCCAGGGCTGATCCCTCAGAAGAAGACCCGCCTTTTTCCAAGGAAAAAGCGCGTCGGTGAACCGGCTAAAGGACTTGACATCTCTCGCAGAGGGGCGTATCAGAAAGAACTTTTGATCCCGTGAACAAAGGAGCCGCAAGCATGGCATCGAACACACAAAGGACCAAGGGCATACGAAAAGCGAAAAAGAAGCCGAATAAGCGTAACCTCAAGACGGACATGAAGCGCACGGAGCAAACGAGGAAGGTCCTGCGGGAGCTCGCGGAAAAAGACGCGGCACAAGGCTGAGACGGTTCATGGGCCGGCCGCCTCTGAGCGGAGCAGCTTCCCCACCTCTTCTTCAAAAGCGCTGGCCATTTTCTCCCAGGAGAAGTTCCTTTCCACGAACCTGCGGCAAGACTCAGGCCGGAAGGCGTAATCCCCAGGCCTCCGGATGACCTCCTCCAGTTTCTGTTTCATAGGACCCCAATCGGGTCCGGGGAAAAGGAGTCTTTTGTCGAAAGCGCCGATCGTTTCAGGAATGGCACCTGTGTGCGTTCCAAGCACGGGTGTTCCGCAGGCCATGGCTTCCAGGATCACCAGCCCGAAACCTTCCAATTCCTTCGTGGGCAAAACGAAGAAATCAGCCCCCTGGTAAAGAAGGGGAAGGCGCTCCTCCGGGACATATCCCAGGAATCGGACCACGTCCTGGAGATCGCCGGATTTGACCGAAGAGGCCAGGCTATCCTTGAGAAATCCTTCCCCTCCGATCAAGAGGACGGCTTTCTGCCTCAGGACCTCGCTTCTCTTAAAGGATTCGATCAACGTCTCAATTCCCATGCGGGGCACCAAATTTCTTACTGTGAGAAAGAGCGTTTTTTTCGAAGGCAGGCCCAGCCCTTCTCTCGCCTTCTCTTTTCCTCCGTCGGGCAAGCGGAAACGGGTCAAATCCACGCCTCCCGGAAGGCACCCAATCCTTTGTTCGGGAATACGGTGAAGGGTGAGGAGTTTCCCTTTCATGTAGTCGCTGAGGACGAACATTTTAGACGCTCTGCGCAAGACCCGTCTCTCCAGACGCTTCATGACATAGCCGACCGTTCGCTGAGCGACTCCCAGATGGGATTGCTTTTTGACCAGGTACTCCTCGTGCCATGGGGAATGAAAGATGTAGACGAAAGGAACGGGGCGAAAATCACGAGCCAGGAGAGGGCCGAGGGATGGGAGACTCTGCTGGGCACAGATAAGATCGAAGGAGACACGCTTTCGCACCTCCCTGGCTGAGATGCTGCTGGCCCTTATTTCAATGAAAAACAGTTTCAGAGTCTCTTTCGCAGGCACCTCAAAGCGATGGACATGGAAGTTCCTCTCCTTGAGTTCATGGGGCCGGAGAGTGCCGCCCGGGTTGCGGGTGAGGACATGGATTTCATGCCCTTTTTCACCGAGCTCGGAGCTCAGGTGATAGGCAACTTTCCCTGCCCCTCCGATCGTATCAGGGAAAAAGACGTCGACGAGAAACAGGATCTTCATGAGGACCTCATAAGGGATTTATCAGGTCGTGAGCTCGAACAGGAAGGCTTTCCCACGTCGCACCCCCTGGCGTCAGGATTTCTGATCGAGAGCCGGGTCGTTGGGGAAGGGCTTTGAGCCCCGGGGAGGTGCTTCTGATTCCTGCCGAGTTTTTTCCGCAACCCGTGATACAAACCCTCATACACAGCGAGGAGTTTACCGTGTGCCCCTTTCCTGTCCCAAAGGAGCAGAATGAAGGTGACCTTGAGGGCGTACAGAAGGAGCCGCAACAACCGACCCATCTCCCGGTACATGAGAAAGATGTAGAAGTGATTCCGGAATGCATAGTAGAGCTGAAAAGACCGGGAGTAAATTCTGGTTGTGCTTCCGGCAAAAGCATAATCCTCTTTCCCCTCTTTACGGTCTTCCGCGCACAGGGACGCGGGGATCCAGTAGCAATAAAAACCTTTTGAATTGAACCGCATGGCGTATTCGAGGTCTTCACCGTAGATGAAGAGATCTTTCCTGGGAAGCCCGAATCTTCGAATCAGGTCGGATTTAATCAGCGTGCCCCGCCAGGGAAAAAGGACAAGCCTTGTGGGGTAAGGGTGAGGGTGAGATGGGTTGACGCTCCTGACAGAGCTGAGAGGGAGCTTTGAATCCAGCTTCTCAAGGCCCTTGAGGAGTTGCTCAAGGGAGTCGCTCCTCAGTCGCACGTCGTCGTCCAGGGTCCAGATCAAATCGCTGTCGGGCAAAGCCGCCTTTATCGCCTCATAAAATCCTCCGGCGCTACCGGTGTTCTCGGGCAATCGGATGTACCTGACCTTGGGAAACCGCGTTTCCATGACCTCGGGCGTGTCATCCCTGCTCGCATTATCCACAACGATGATCTGATCGGGGCGCCTCGTCTGGGTCAAGAGATCATCCAGGAGTCGCGCCAGCATTTCGACGTTATTGAATGTGACGATAACGGCAGAGACCCTGCGATGGCCCATGGCTATCCTCTGATTTCATGATTTTCACTTGAAGGCACTCCCCTTTGCCGGGAAAAAGCGAATCGAGCAACCTGAAGGTAAGGGCAGCCATCGCCCTGAAAGGGAGCGACCTCGTCATCCTGGGGCTCCCAAGCCTCCGGAGGCCGGCCCTTTTCCCGTCCTTCTTTTGCCTGCGAAAAGCTTCAAGGGATTGAGGAAAAAGGAAGTCGGGAGTCACAGCCCTGATCCTTACGGGTTGAAAGGATTTCTTGAGGATCAGGGATTTCATCGTTTCCGGGGTAAAATGGGAAAAATGAAAAGGCATGTGCCAGCCTGCCCAGAAGGGCTTGAACATCGCCGCCATGTAGCTTTCGGCGTTTGGGCAGCAGATGAAAACCTGGCCGCCCGGTTTGAGGATCGGGTAAATCGCATCCAGCAGGGAGGACGGGGATGGAACGTGCTCGATGACGTGCCACAAGATGACTGTGTCAAAGGAGTTCTCCTGGAAACGGGTCTCTTCCAGGGTGCCCTGCACCACTCGGAGACCTTTTTTCGCGCACGCCTCAGCCGCCTTCGGGTTGGGTTCGATGCCGTAGGCGTCCAACCCAAGCGCTTCCATCTCTTTCAGGATGTTCCCGGTCCCGCACCCGATATCCAGGACTCGGCCCCTCGCCTCTCTCAGCATCGCGGCGAGGTAATTCCCGAAAAGGGAATGGTACAACCGGCGCAGAGAGGGTCTATGGATCAGCTCGGACTTGAGATGGCTCTGGTCGAGAGCGGAGCTGCTTTCATGGTCAACGTAATAGGTCTCGTAAAGCCTTTTCAAATCGGCCCGCATAGGCCTTGGGCTGGTGAAAAGAAACCCGCACGAAGAGCACCTGGCAACCCGGAATGACCCGGGCACGCCGAAGAGGTGGTCTTCCAGGGGGAGGAACGTTTTTGCAGCCCCTCCTCCACAGAGGTCACACCCGACGGTTTCGAATGCATTTTCCAAGGAATCGTCCATCATACCCGGATCAAAACCGCTCAGGGGAGCCGGTTGGCGCTCCCCGAAGGTTGAGAAGGGCCGTGATATCCTGAATGTGCTTTTCCCATGCCTTGCGGCCTCGCAAAGGTTCCACCCAACGGAGCCCCTCCTCGATCTTGAGCTGGCGCAGATCACGTTTTTCCAGGGCCTGAAACGCTTCAGCCCAGCTCATCGGTTCATGGGGGCCGGCAAAGAGACCCTTGCCCCCTGTTGTTTCCTTCAGAACCGGGATGTCGCTCACGACCGCAGGAACGCCGCATGCCATCGATTCCATCGGGGGATAGCCGTAGCCTTCGGCCGTGGAGGGCTGGGCGAGGCAAAAGGCGTTTCTCATCACTGCCGGGAGATCTTCGTCAGGGACATGCTCCAGCCATACCGCTCTGGCTTTGGGATACCTCGATTCCCAATACCCCCGGTTTTTTTCAGACACGCCCACAAACAGGAGTTGTCGGCGGAGTTGGTCTGCCACCTCCAAAAGCGCACCCAGGTTCTTGTGC
>JAGUZM010000515.1 GCA_020060805.1 Deltaproteobacteria bacterium
GGGATGGTTCAGGGCCCGGAGCCCTGGGCTCAGGGAGTTCTTTCTCCGTCCACGGGAGACGTCCAAAAGAGGGCGCAAAAGCTGAATCCAGGTCCCATGATTTTGAATTTACTGGATAAAATGATATCCGGGTGATGCGCCATCCTTGGCCCGGGGTTTTGCGGAAAACCCTATCCCCTTTGTACCCTCAAATCCTTGATGGTCTTCGTCTCAAAAGGACATCAGCGCGGTTATCTCCTTAAGTGAGTAGGAGGAGTTACGGAAAAGTGCACAGAACGGCAAAATCCGTTCATGAGGGCGTATCTCTTCGTTCTACGTACCCATGATCAACGGCCTTGCACCATTGGGCAGACTCCCGGATGGCCTTCCCATGCTATAAGAACTCAAACCTTGCACCGGATTCCATCGCCTTCTAACCATAGCTGGTGCCGGGAAACCTGACCTCCCTTCTCTCTTCTGTCTGAGGGTCCGCGCCAGGAAGGATAGGCCTATGAAAACGGAAGTTGTCATTTCCTGTTGACATATTATTTATGGAGTTGTATTTATCAGCATACATCTGACCAAGAGGTCGTTAGCGTGAGCTGGAAGTCCGAGGTTGATGAAATCCTCCGACGGAAAGAGTTGGCCAAACAGATGGGCGGCGCCGAAAGCGTGGCTCGCCATCATGGGGCCGGCAAACTCACTGCCAGGGAAAGGATTGAAAAGTTCCTGGACCCCGGTTCCTTCCGTGAGATCGGCGGCCTCACCGGCTCCGCAAAATACGACGAACAGGGGCGTCTCTTAGAAATCACACCGGCCAATGTCGTGATCGGCACCGGCTACGTCCGTGGCCGGCAGGTTGTGGTCGCAGCCGAGGATTTCACCGTCCGCGGCGGCTCTTCGGAGGCCACGAATTCCGACAAATGGATCTGGGCCGAGACCCTCGCCCTTGAGATGTGCCTGCCCCTCATCCGTCTCGTAGACACGGCCGGAGGGAGCGTGAAGTTGTTGGAGAGGGCGGGGGCCACGAAGCTCCCTGGATACCGTGACTGGAACTTCTCCGACATGCTGGGCAGGATCCCTGTGGCGAGTGCGGCATTGGGCTCTGTGGCGGGCCTCGGCGCGGTCCGTGTTGTGGGGGCTCATTTCTCCGTCATGGTCAAGGGGATCAGCCAGGTCTTTGCAGCAGGACCTCCCGTCGTTGAACCGGCGACGGGCGAGAAAATCACCAAAGAGGATTTAGGGGGGTTCCAAATCCACGCTCGGGGCAGCGGCGTGGTCGACAACGAAGCAGAGACCGAGGAAGATGCCTTCCGCCAAATCCAGCAATTCCTTTCTTACCTGCCATCCAGTGTCTATAACCTCCCGCCGCGCGTAGAGTGCCCTGACCCCCCCGGTCGGCGGGAAGAGGAGCTTCTCTCTGTTGTGCCCAGGAATAGGAAGCTGACCTACGATGCCCGAAAAGTCGTTGGCCTCGTTTTGGACCGGGATTCTCTTTTCGAGATGGGCCGCTACCATGGCCGTCCGCTTGCCACGATCCTGGGCCGGCTGCAAGGGTATCCCGTAGGGGTCATGATCAATGACACCCGATTCTTCGGCGGGGGGATGGATGCCTCTGCCGCAGAGAAGATGATCCGTTTCGTTGACCTTTGCGATACCTTCCACCTCCCGATAGTCCATTTCGTAGACCAACCCGGCGTGGTCGTCGGCCTTGCAGCGGAAAAAGCGGGAACCATCCGGGTCGCGGTCCGCGCCCTTCAGGCTATCTCCCAGAGCCGGGTTCCCTGGGTGGCAATGATCCTGCGAAGGGCTTTCGGCGTCGCAGGATCGAGCTATGGCCGCCAACATGACCTTAATCTGCGGTATGCCTGGCCCTCGGGTATGTGGGGTTCGCTTCCCATCGAGGGCGGGGTTTCCGCGGCGTATAAACGGGAGCTGGAGCTTTCCCCAGACCCGGAGGCCAGGCGAAGGGAATTGGAGGCCTATTATGACGAACTCCAGTCGCCCTTTCGCACAGCCGAAAAGTTCGGGGTCCAGGACATCATAGACCCCCGCGACACGAGGCAGATTCTTTGCGATTGGGTGGAACAGGCGTACAAAGTTCTGCCTCAGCTCCTGGGCCCCACCTCCCGGATGATGCGTGTATGATGCCCTCCGAAGGGGAGCAGCACCTATGGCCGTTTCAGAAACAGCTGCCAACAAAGGCGGTGGCGTCGATAACACGGGCCAGCATATGATGTCTGAAAAGCTTCTTCAGGGTCCTCTGCCCCTGTACTACCAGGTGGCGGCCCTTGTTCGAAACGAGATTCTCTCAGGACTCTGGCCTGCTGAAAGCCAGCTTCCCACCGAGGACGATCTCGTCAAGAGATACGGGGTGAGCCGTCCGACCATTCGCAAGGCCAAGAGTCTTCTCGCGGAGGAGGGCTTCATAAGAGATATCAAGGGATCGGGCTGTTATGTGAACAGACCGGAGTACTGGAACACCACGCCACCCACGGTGGACAATCTGAACGACATCTTCCATTTCGGCTCCAAGATGTCTTTCAGGATCCTGGAGTTCGGCATGGTATCGAACACCATGGAAGTGGAAAGCAAACTGAATAACCCTTCCGACCGTTTTGTCTTTCAGATCAAGGGAGTCCGCCACTATCAAGGCCAGCCCATCTCCTCCGTCGTATACTATCTCCCTTTCAGGTTCGGTTCGCGCATTCCCCTGGAAAGCCTGGACGAAAACCCTTTCATTCCCCAGATCGAGAGGCTTGCAGGCGTTCAGGTGGTAGAGGGTATTCAAACCATCTCCCTGAGCCTTGCTGACGAGAAGGCTGCATCTCATCTGGGAATCGATCCCGGTGCAGCGGTCCTGCTCGTTGAATCAGTCTACTTCGACTCCGGGCAGCACCCCGTGGAGTACGTCCGGAGCCTGTACCCAGACAAGTTGCCTTACGCTATCCGCGTGAGGAGAAATTCGCTTTCCGCCGCTTCCAGTGCGGGCACCGGAGGCACCAACGCCGGCCAATAGGTCCCTACGGTGCTTGCGGTTGCCCAGTCAAGAAATCTTTGATGCGCAAGGGGAGATTTTGATCGATGCACCCGGGAATTTTATTCACGTGGCCCCTCACCCGGTACAAGAACCACACGGCCGTCGTTTTTGAGGACAAGCGACTCACCTTCTCCCAAATGGACGATCGGATCAACCGACTCGGCAACGGGCTTCTTGCCCTTGGGTTGACAAAGGGCTGCAAGGTGGCCGTGTTGATCAACAACTCCGTCGAGAGCGCGGCGAGCCTGTTCGCCATCCCCCGTGCAGGACTGACTTACGTTTCCATGAATGCGAGGCATTCGGCGAGGGAGCATGCCGAAGTTCTCAATGACTCAGAAGCAGATGCCCTGATCGCCGATGAAGCATTCCTGGAGCTCCTTGAGCCGGTGCTCCCGTCTGTGCCGGGCCTCCGGCATATCATTGCCGTCGGCCATCCGCGGCCGGGCCGCCTCAGCTACGACGACCTGGTTGCCGGCCAGACCGCCTCGGCCCCCGACGTGGAGGTGGATGAGGACGTGGACATCGAGCGCCTTCAGTACACCTCGGGTACGACAGGGAGACCGAAGGGCGTCGCCTGGACGTTCCGCACCGGGTACAATGTCATGGCCAGTGTGCTGATGAATCTGGATCAGCCCATCGGGCCTTCAGACGTCAACCTCAACAGCGGCCCCCTGACGCACGCTGCCGGTCTCATGCTGATGACCTATTACAGCCGTGGGGCGACCAACATTATCCTGCCCCGTTTTGATGAGCACGAAATCCTTAAAACCATCGAAAGAGAAAGAGTGACCTCTCTTCTCCTTGTCCCCACGATGCTCTACAAACTCCTGATGGTCCCCAACCTCAAATCCTTTGACCTGAGCAGTGTCAGGAGGATCTGGTACGGGACCGCACCGATGGCTGTGGAAAAACTCACGGAAGCGATCCGGGTCTTCGGTAATGTGTTCCGCCAGAACTATGGTATGTCCGAGATTGCCCAGCCCATCACGTTCCTGGGGCCTGAAGATCATGTCCTCGACGGATCCGAACTCCAGGCAAGACGTCTTTCCTCCGCCGGTCGGCCCGCCGTGGGGGTTGAGGTCAAGGTGGTGGGGGATGGCGGCGAGCCGGTCAAGGCCGGAGAAATAGGAGAGATCCTGGTCCGCTCCAATAAGCTGATGAAGGGGTACTGGAAAAACCCCCAGGAGACGGAAGAGGCCTTCAGGGGCGGCTGGTTCCATACCCGCGACATGGCCACGGTCGATGAGGACGGCTACATCTATATCATGGACCGCAAATCCGACATGATCATCTCCGGCGGGTTCAACATCTATCCCCGTGAAGTGGAAGATGTCATCATGGCCCACCCCGGCGTCTCGGAAGCCGCGGTCATCAACGTCCCCGACGAGATCTGGGGCGAGGCCGTAAAAGCCATGGTCGTCCTCAAAGACGGGGTCCTTCTGACGGAGTCCGAGATCATCGAGCATTGCAGGAAAAACCTGGCCAGCTACAAGAAGCCTTCCAGTGTTGATTTTGTACGGGAGATCCCCAAGAACCTGTACGGCAAGGTCAACAGGAGAGCGCTTAAGGAACCCTTCTGGAGGGGGCGTGACCGATGGGTGCATTGAGCCCAGAGGTCGCCCTGCACAGAGGGGGCATGGGTTAACACGTTCAGGAAAAGTTGGTGAGAAAGGAGGTGCGAGGTGAAGTTTACAGAGAACCAGAAAAGGGGATTGGCGTTTTTTTCGGTGTCTTTGATCGCGTGGATCGGGCTGGCGGTTTTTTCGGCCCCTGGGACAGCGGCAGCCGCGGAATCCTTCAAGGCACGGTACTCCTACCATTGGTTTCCCACCCATCACCTGGCCGTTTACTCGGAGAAGTTCGCCCAGGCCTGCAAAGAGGAGACAAAGGGTCGTTTGGAGGTCACGACCTATCCTTCAGGCCAGCTCTACAGCGCCCGGGATGCGATTGCGGCTGTTTCTCAAGGAAGCGTTGAGATGGCCGGATGCATTGCCCTCACCCTGGCCTCGGCCGTTCCCGAATTCGGCGCAGACACCCTCATGATGCTTTTCGACAACTATGAACAGCAGCGAAAAGCATGGCAGACAGAGCCTGGAAGGGCGGCCGTTGCTCGGGTGGAGCAGAAGCTGGGCGTTAAGATACTCTGCCGCCTTCCCAACGGGCCGGCCTGCTTGTTCACGACAGAGAAAAAAGTGCAAGACCTGGAAGGATTCAAGGGGCTCAAGGCCAGACAGCTCTCCGTGTCCGAAAAACCCTATTGGGACGCCCTGGGGGCGAGCACGGTGTCGATGGGCACGGAACAGGTTTACACGGGCTTGCAGCAGGGCATGATCAACGCTGTCTGGACGGTGCCCTCTGCCATCAAGGCGTACAGCTGGTGGGACATTCTCAAGTTCGCGACCTTGCCTTACACGGCATACCCCGACTCGCTCCTGGTCGTAAACGCCAAATGGTGGGATAGCCTTCCCCAGGAAATCAAGAACATCGTCCTGAAAAACGTTGTCCCCCGCATCGAGAAGGAATCGACGGATTTTGTGGTGGACGACGCAAAAGCCGGCCTGGACGAATTCGCAAAACAGAAGGGGGGTACGGTCGTAAGGCTGAGCCCGCAGGATGTCAAGGCGCTCAAAGAGGTCTGTGTTGACCGTGTCTACCCTCCGCTCGTCACCAAATACGACCCGGCATTCTGGAATGCCATCGTCGCTCAGCAGGGTTTGAAAAAATAGGGGGCCTTTTCATCAGAGAGGTTCGGGGGCAAAGATGCACCGCTGGAGCAGGGTGAGCCATTTCATCGAGAAGGTGTTGATAGGGGTGGCCTGTTTCATACTGGCCGGAACGACCTTAAGCCTTTCGGCTGAAGCGGTGGGCAGGACGCTATTCAATCGCACCTGGGGATTCATGGAGGAGCTGCCATCCCTTTTCATGCCTTACCTGGTGTTTCTGCTTCTGGGGGTGGCGTTGAAGCGCAATCTCCACGTCACGGTCGACCTGCTTCCAGCCTCTCTCCAAGGGAGGGCCAAGGCCGTCCTCGACGCGATCATCTATTTTGCGACGGGTGCAGGATCCTGCGTGCTCTTCTATGCTGCCATGCTTGGGGTAAGAGGTTTCTACCAGATGGGGTTCCGAACGACCACGGAGATCGCATTCCCCATATGGATTTTCTATCTCTCCCTGGTCCTGGGCTATGGCCTTCTGATCTTTTTCGCCGCGGAGATGTTCGTGAAGTCGATCCTTTATTTGGCTACAGGCTCAGGCGGCTCTGTCAGCCGGAAGGAGGACGGCTGATGTTTTTCCTCGGTATCGGCCTTGGTCTGGCTCTGCTGGTCGTAGGAGTCCCGATATTCCTCGGCTTTGCCCTCGGGGCAGGCACGATCTGCACCTATCATCTGAATGTCTCCTGGTTTGCCCTCTCCCAGGTCATGTTTGAGTCCACCACCAAGTACATCCTCCTTGCCATTCCCCTGTACATCCTGGCGGCCAACCTCATGGTCCAGGGCGGCCTGGCTCAGCGCCTTGCGGATGTCTTTCTCGGGTTCGTCGGCCACTGGAGAGGGGGACTGGCGATTGCCTTGATCCTGACAGAAGGGTTCTTCAGTGCCATCTCAGGCTCTATCCTGGCGAGCATCGTGACGATCGGCGGGATCTTCATACCCCTGATGCTGGCCCGAGGGTATGACAGGGCCTTTGTGGCAGCTCTCGTGGCTTCCGTGGCCGGGATTGATGCCCTGATCCCGCCCAGCAACGCCGCGATCATCTACTGTGCGATCACAGGGGCATCCGTTTCCGACGCCTTTGCTGCGGGGCTTCTGCCCGGTGTTTTTCAAATGTTCGTTCTGATGGCGGTTTGCCGCGTTGTGTGCCGGGATATGGCGCCGGAGAAGCGATATACCTGGCAGGAGCGATGGTCCATGACATGCCGCGGGGGCACAGCTCTCTTGATGCCCGTGGTCATACTCGGCGGCATCTACAGCGGCACCTTTACGCCAACCGAAGCGGCGGCTGTCGCCTGCATCTATGCAGCGGTGGTGAGCGGCTTTATCCACAGGGAGCTCGATTGGTCAAAAATATGGAAAGCCCTCACGAGCACGGCCTTGACCACCTCGGTCATCTTTGCCATCATTGCCGCCTCGAGCTTTCTTTCGGTTATCCTGGCCTACACCCGAATTCCGCAGCAGATTACCGAGTGGTGCCTCCATATGGGAGTCAGTCCTTTGACCTTGCTGCTGGCCGTGGCCGTAGCAAGCCTGATCCTCGGCACGTTCTTGGAGGCGGTCCCGAACATGTATATCACGATACCCTTGATCTTTCCGGTGGCCTTGGCCCTCAAACTGGACTTGATGCAGCTCTACGTGGCTGCCGGGGTTTTTATCGGCATCGGGTTGTTGACCCCGCCGGTCTGTGTGGGTGTCTACACCGCAGCGGCCGTGGCGCAGGAGTCGCCCCAGCGGGTGCTCAGAAAATTGTACCCCACCTTCGTTCTGGTCTTGGTTGGCTGCGGGCTGCTGTACATCCTTGTTCCTGCTTTCTCCAACTGGTTGCCGGCCGTTTTGGCCCGGTAGGGGAAGATCCTCATGAACCACAGCGAAAAGATGAAGCTTTTTGAGGAAAAGAAGAGGCACCACCTTGCCATGGGCGGAGTGAAAAAGCTGAAAGCGCGTAAAGCTGAGGGCAAGCTTAACGCACGGGAAAGGCTCGATTACTTTTTCGACCCGGGCACCTTCCTCGAACTGGGGCTTTTCGCCCATTCTGCCCTGCCCGGGATGGAAGAGCACACGCCCGCAGACGGCAAGATCATCGGCTATGGGTTGGTCGAGGGGAGGCCGGTAGGCGTCGTTGCCAACGATATGACCGTCATGGGCGCCTCCAGCTCCATGACCAACATGAAGAAGATGGAATACATGCGATCCGTCTCCTGCGAAAAGGGTATGCCTCTCGTGTTTCTGGGAGAATCCGCAGGAGCCCGCATTCCCGACTGCATGGGTTCCGAGGGAATGGCCCAAGGCGGCCAGAACCCCGGCCAGTACCGCAGAGTTCGTGAATCCCCTTGGGTTTCCGCTCTCCTCGGCCCATCCTACGGGAGCTCCGCCTGGTATTCGGCCATGTCTGACATCACGGTCATGCTGAAGGGTGCGGTCATGGCCGTCTCAAGCCCTAAGGTGACCTCCCTGGCCATAGGCGAGGAGACCCCGCCGGAGGAACTGGGAGGGTGGAAGTTGCACTCAGAAGTGACGGGGCTGGTTGATGCCGTGGGAGGGACAGAGGAGGAATGTTTGGACATCACCAAGAGAGTCCTCTCTTACTTACCCTCTCATTCAGGGGATTGCCCTCCCAGGGTGGACGTGCCCCAGGGATCCGGTAAAGAGATGGCCCACATCCTCGATCTCGTTCCCGAGAAACCAACCCGCGCCTACGACATGAGGCATATAGCGAAAACCATCGTTGACGGCGGTCAGCTCCTGGAACTCAAAGCACACTTCGGCAAACCCTGCATTACCGCATTCGCAAGGCTCGACGGCCACGTGGTCGGAATCATCGCCAACAACCCCCTTTTCGGTGCCGGCGCACTCGACGCAGACTGCTGCGAGAAGGTCACCAGTTTCCTTGTTCTTTGCGATTCCTTCAATATCCCCATCATCACCCTGGTCGACACGCCCGGCTTTCTTGTCGGCAAAGAAGGAGAGCGGCGGAAAATCACAGGAAAGATCATCAACTGGATGAACGCCCTGTCCTCAGTGACGGTGCCCAAAATCACGGTAGTCATTCGGAAAATATACGGCCAGGCTTATCTCAACATGGGCGGGGGCAGGTATTCCGACCTCTTCGTGGCCTGGCCTACAGCGGAGATCAGCTTCATGGGCCTGGAGCCCGCGGTCAACGTGGTTTTCGGCGTCAAGAAGGAGGAAGATCCCGAAAGGTTTCAGGAACTGCTCGTGCAGATGGCCGAAGACACGGAACCCTGGCGAGCCGCGGGCCTCTTCGGTGTCAACGAGATCATCGAGCCCGCGGAAACGAGGGGCTTCCTGATCCGCATGCTCGACTTCCTTCGGAACAGGCGGCGAGGCGGGCTCGGCCAGCACCTCTTGAACAACTGGCCGACGTCGTTTTGAGGGTATAAGGCGCACGGTCCACGGTGCAACGTAAAACGGATTCTATGGTCCTTGATGTTTGCCGTGGACCGTGTGCCTTGCACCGTGCACCATCCCCGTCTACTTCCCCATAAACCGGGGCTTCCGCTTCTCCAGGAAGGCTCTCACCCCTTCCCTGGCATCCTCCGTATTCCCGACGATCCGCCGCAGAAGCCCTTCCAGCCGCAACCCTTGATCCAGGGGCAGGTCATAGCTCCGGAGGAGGGCCTCTTTGACGGCCCGGAGGGCCAGGGGGGCATTGTTGCTTATGGTCTCTGCGAGAGAAAGGGCTGTTTCCATCAGATCCTTTGAGGGAACCACGCGATTCACCAGCCCGATCTCGAATGCTTTTACAGCTCCCACCCGTTCGCCGGTAAAGAGAATCTCCGCAGCAAGGTTGTAGGGCAATGTTCTTGGCAGGCGCTGGGTAGCACCCATGCCGGGGAATATGCCCCGCCGAATTTCCGGCTGTCCGAAAGTAGCACTTTCAGAGGCTATCCGGATGTCGGCAAGGAGAGAGAGCTCGAGCCCTCCCCCGAGACAGTGGCCGTTGATCGCCGCGATCACCGGTTTGAAGAGCTCGGCACCCCGCATGGGCAACCTGAAAGAGCCGTCCCAGAAAGAGGTGACATGGGGGTCTCCCTTCTCCTCTATGTTTTTCAGGTCGGCCCCAACACAGAAAGCCTTTTCTCCTGCCCCTGTGATGATCAGGACGGTCACGCCGGAATCCTTTGCGAAATCAGCCCAGGCGTCGTAAAGCGCCTGAGCTAGCTCACGGTTGATCGCGTTCATCACCTCGGGACGGTTCAAGGTTATCGTCGCAATCTTTTCTTTCTTCTCATAAAGCAAGACCATTTCTGCCCCTCCTTCCGGATTCATATCACGCGATTTCAGCATAGTATGTCGGAATTCTGTCGACGTACTGTGCTTAAAATGCTGTTTTTTTGTTAACCATTGCCTATCACAAGATCCTCAAGGCAACTCAGTTGTTTTATTGGAGTCCGGGCGCCATGATCGAAGCGATGAGAAAGAAGATACCCTAAGAAGAGTTCGACTACCAGACCCTTCTTGTCGCTCTCGGAGAATACGTTCGCCCCAGGGACAAGATCTCTGATCTTCTCAAGAAGGGGATCATCATCCGGGTCAAGAAGGGACTTTACGTCTTTGGTGATGGCGCCCGTCAGTCACCCTATTCTACCGAGGTCCTGGCAAATCTCATCTACGGACCGTCCTCCATCTCTTTGGACTGTGCCTTGCGGCATTAGGGACCGATCCCCGCGCGTGTGGAAACCGTCACCTCTGTGACGACCGGAAGGTCACGCAAGTTTTCGACGCCCCTAGGGTTATTCACTTATCGAATGATTCCCCTTCGCGCCTTTCAGACCGGGATGGATAGGATAGAGATCGGTGACGAAAGAGCCTTCCTGATCGCGACACCTGAGAAGGCTCTTGCCGACAAGATCTACGATGACCGGGGCAGTGGGATTCACACGGAGCAGGAATTGCTCGACTACCTTGAGAGGAGCCTTCGTGTGGACCTGGGGGCGGTGCGGGAGATGAACCTGGACAACCTGGATGAGATTGCCGGGCGGTACCGATCCCTGAAGATCAGAACCCTCGTGAGACTCGTCCGGCGCATGCGCCGGGGCCCCGTAAGGTGAAAAGCTCAGGTTAAAGATAGAAGTCGATACGAATCTACCTCCTGGTTCTGGCACTGAAATCCGATTCCTCTTGCAACCCATTCCTTTCGCGGTCCGTTCTTTTGTACTACCGGACCTCTTGGCCGGGAAAATGCAAGCGATTCTCTGCAGGGCCTGGAAAAGCAGGGGTTGGATCTTCCTGAGGAGCATCCCCTATTGCTGCGCCTTTGGGAGGGCCGACTGAACATCCGTCTTGGATAAATCGTCGCCTTTGAAGAGGAGCGGCTCCCCGGAGTATTTGGACAAAGCATAGGAGCAGCAATCGCCTATGTTGAGCCCTGCCGGATGGTGGCCTTTCCCAAAATCCCTCCACGCTTGTCGAGCGACTTCGAATTGCTCCTCATTGATGGGCACGATTTCGACGCGGGCTTTGTGAAGAAGCAGATCCAACTCCCGGCCCCCCGGTTCACCTTTTTTTGATTCAATCACTATCGAAGTTTCCAGCGCGGAGAAGGCGCTCACCAGTCTTTTCGGGGCATTGGCTAAAGCCTCAGAATAGACCCTGGCATCCGGTTCGCCAAGTAGAATCGCGATGAGAGCGGATGTATCGATGACCATTACTTTGGGACTCCTTTGCTATCATAATCTAGGATTTCGTCCGGACTCCGCGGATCCAATTCAGGAAGCGCACTGCATCTTTGGGAAATCCTCAAAATCTCCTCTGTCAAGTTCGTCGCGGATCTTCGGCCTTTGAGTCGCTCCAGGCGTTCTTCAAGGGCATGAATGATAGCCTGGGTCAAGCTCTCGCCGCTCTGCTCTGCTACCTCTCGAGCCAACTGCTCAGCCTTGGAGTTCCTAATGCTAATTCCCATGAGAACACCCCCGTATATAATATAGAAAACAGTATATACTCGACACGGGGCTGTGTCAATGAGTTAATCCGCATTGACATCAGGAAACAAAGCCGATCTGAGTCTCTACCCTTCTTGCCCATTGATCCACGCTTTTCATGATCAGGAGGCCGATTAGGGGGAGTTGAAAGGCCTTTATCGTTTTGAAGGTTGCCTGCCCTATGAGAATGCCCGTTTATTAAATTTGCCCCTCTTGAAACACCTGGGTTCACCCCTTAGCTTAGACCAAAAGGAGCCGTTCTTAGTTAAGGGCCTGTTTTCAGGATCAATTTTTTTGGGTATGTGGCCTTGAGTTTCAGGAAACTGTCCTTTCTTGGCTGGACGGGATTTGCCAATGATTAAGAGGGATCTTACAAAGGAGAGGTTCGCAACTGGCCTTAAGCTTAATGACCTGGTCCGGACGGACATGCCCGAAGCGGTCTTGGAAGAAGTCCTCGCGATCCTCCGCCTCGTCTCTCCCTCCTTTGAATCGACCCAGGTAGCCTCGGCATTCCGAATGGTCACGCAGGTTTTCAGCGGAAATCATCCCGCCTACAGGGCCTGCAACACACATTACCATGATCTTCGTCATACCACGGACGCATTCCTGGCCATGGCGAGACTGATTCATGGCGCCTTTCTCAATGCTCAGGGTTTCGACGAACCCAGGATGATCACCGCGTTGATCGCATCCCTCTTTCACGATACCGGTTACATCCAGGAGAGGAATGACACGGACCGAACGGGCGCCAAATACAGCCTCGAACACGTCGAAAGGAGCATGGCCTTCATGAAGCGCCATGGGCATGAATTCGGGCTGACCGAAGGGGAAGTCTCAGAGGCCGTCACGATGATTGCCTACACGGACATCAGCAGGGAGATCTCCGGTCCGCGATCTTCTTCCCCCACCCTAGAGGTTCTGGGACGATTGCTGAATGCAGCTGACTTGATGGCCCAGATGGCGGACAGGGTCTACCTGGAAAAACTCCTTTTCTTGTACCACGAGTACAAAGAGGGCCAGGTGGGAAACTACCTGAGCGAGGTGGACCTTCTCAGAAAAACGATCGGGTTTTATGGGTATATTGAGAAACGCCTCAAGCCTATCTCCGAGAAGGCGGACCGCTTCATGGTTTCTCACTTCGCCGAACGCTGGGCTACCCGAAGAAATCTCTACGCCGAGTCGATTCTAGCCCAGAAGGAATATCTGGGCAGGATTCTTGCCATTCCCGGCGCCGATCCCCGGGATCACCTTCATCGTCTCGATATCGTCCAACAAGTCCGCGCCAGTTACGGGCCTGGCTGAAGGCGGCGCCCCAACCGGCGATGCCCCAGATCCTTGACTGTTCGGGCTCCTGTCTGCTAAGAATACCCTTTAAGAAACATGGCTCCCTTTTGAAGAATCGGATTCTGCATTTCAGGTCACCGGTCTCGAGGGGCCCCTCGCCCGCAATCTGTAACTTGCTTTTTTCTTTCTTTCCCATTTCTGCTCCATGCCTTCTCGCATGTAGAGGAGGGAAGGGATTCAACCAGTGTCAGCTTCACCCTTTTTTCGGCGCCGTGCTATGACCACAAGGGGATCGCGCAAATTCAAATTCATCGACCATACAGGGGACATGGGGGTCAAAGTTTTCGGAGAAAACGTTCAAGCTTTGTTCCAACATGCTGCGGAGGCCCTGGTTCACATCATCACCGACCCAAAGGCCATTCGTGAAAAAGAGTCTCGGAAAATATCCATTCGGGCCAATAGCCGGGAGGAATTGCTCGTCCGCTGGCTGAATGAGTTCGTGTATCTCTTTGACACCCACGGTTCCCTCTTCCGGCGCTTTGAAATCCTTGACCTTGATGATAGTTCCATTGAAGCGATAGTCCACGGGGAAACCTATGAAGAGGGGCGTCACACCATCCATCGGACCGTCAAGGGAGCCACCTACCATCAACTCCAGGTTACCCGGGGCAAAGAAGGGTGGGAGGCTCAGGTCATTTTCGACCTCTAACTGACGACTTTGAGCAGCCTGCCGGACAGGAGGTTTGTTATGGCTGAATCTCCCCAGATTAAATTACAGAAAGTGGACGAATGGCGATGGCGTATACCCAAAGAGGGCAGGATGCGCACGGAAGGGCTCGTCTACGCGGACGAAAGAATGATGAAAGACATTCGTCAAGATCAGAGTCTCCTCCAGGTGGTTAATGTTGCCACGATGCCCGGTATCGTGGGTAAGTCCATGGCCATGCCTGACATCCATTGGGGTTACGGTTTCCCAATCGGCGGCGTAGCCGCATTCGATGTGGCCAAAGGTATCATTTCCCCCGGAGGGGTCGGGTACGACATCAACTGAGGGGTCCGGCTTCTGCGCTCAAGTTTGAGCGCCGATGATGGGAGGAGCAAAATCTACGACATCGTCAATGCGCTGTTTGTCAACATCCCTTCCGGGGTTGGCTCTCGCAGGAAGGACCTCAAGCTCCATCCAAAGGAATTGGCCGACGTCCTGAGGAAAGGTGTCCGATGGACCCTGGAGCGGGGATACGGATCTTCAGAGGACGCTGATCGCATTGAGGCTCAAGGCTGCATCTCTGGCGCTGAGCCTGATCGGGTGAGCGACCGGGCTCTGGAAAGAGGACGGGCCCAGCTCGGCACCGTCGGTTCCGGAAACCATTTTGTTGAAGTGGGCTACGTTGACGAGGTTTACGACGGGAAGGCCGCTTCTGTCATGGGCCTTGAAAAAGACCAGATGACCATCCTGATCCACACAGGCTCCCGCGGTCTGGGGCATCAGGTATGCGATGATTACATCAGGGTCATGATCGAGGCGTCCAAGAAGTACGGCATTCAGCTGCCGGACCCTCAGCTCTGCTGTGCTCCCGTGCAGTCCAAAGAAGGGAAGAATTATCTGGCGGCCATGGCTTGCGCAGCGAATTTTGCCTTTGTCAATCGCCAGATGATCACCCACTGGGTGCGCGAGACTTTTGAGCAGGTTTTCCAAATGGGGCCCCGCGACCTTGGGCTGGGCCTCATTTACGATGTTTGCCACAACATGGCTAAGATGGAAACGCATGTTGTGGCGGGTGAGGAGACGGCGCTCTGCATTCATCGCAAGGGAGCGACCC
>JAGUZM010000532.1 GCA_020060805.1 Deltaproteobacteria bacterium
CTTCTGTCGTCAAAGCCGTGATGCGGGAGGCCAAGAAAGGGGGCACCCATTTTGTCAATGAAACCGGCCAGAGCGCATCCGCGGGCCCTGCCAGGGCCGCCTGCGACATGATACGGTGCATGATCACCGGCGAAACGGAGATTCAGCCCGTCATCGCGATCATCGAAGGGGAATACGGGCTCCTGAAGAAAGAAGACGGGCTGGATTCCATGGGGTTCGGCGTCCCTGCCAAGATCGGACCCTACGGTATAGAAAAGATCTATGAGCTTCCGGTGGAGGACATCAGGGAGGATCTGGACCGTTCTGCCGCCATCATCAAAGAAGACATCAAAGGCGCCGCCGAGATTCTGAAAGACAAATTCGGCATCACCTAGCTGTGGTGATTGCTCTGTTTTATTTCTTCCTGAGGCTCAAAAGGACTTTCACATCCTCAAGGTCCTTTGACCTGCCGGCAGCTTTCTTCATCGCGATAAGGTCATCCAAAGAGGCATAAAATACTTTTTCGCTGCCGTAAGTGCCGGCGACCCGGTTTGCCCATACCTGATCAAAGGTAGTGCCGGCGACAAAAGGATGGATATCCGTCTCTACCATGTATTGCCTAATCAGGACTTTCTTTGCCAGGAGTTCCTCTTCGGTCAAATCCGACACGTCATAACCGAAGTCCCTGAGGGCTTGGAGGGTAAGGAGAGCATTTTCAGGACTAGGGCGGATAAAGATGTCGATATCGAGTGTGGCACGGGCATAGCCGTGTATCGGAAAGGCGGTGGCACCTATGATGACATACTCGACCTTATGATCGTTTAACGATTTCAAAAGGCTTTCGGTATCCAAGCTTCACCATTTGGCTGAGCATTTCTCTGGACTTTTTCCTCATCATGTCCAACCGTTCCTCAAAGGTCAGAGAACGGAGGTATTCCAGCTCGAATTCAAGCTCTTTGTTCTCGTCATGTTCAGACAACGCGAGAATGGATTTCTTTTTGTCCATAACGCCATACTACACGATTCGGATGCCCAAGACAAGCCCGGTTACTCCTTCCCCTTTTTCGGAAGAAGGTGGGTGACGCTTCCGAGGAAGATCTCGGCGACCTCCCCTACGGTTTCAGACAGAGTGGGATGGGGATGAACGCTCAGGCCGACATCCTCTGCCAGGGCGCCCATCTCAACAGCGAGGACCCCTTCGGAAATGAGCCCTTCCGCGTGGCGGCCCACCACCCCGAACCCCAGAACCCGCTGCGTACCGGAATCCACGATCATCTTGGTCATGCCCTCGCCGGCGCCCATGGTCGTGGCACGGCTCGAGAACTTCCAGGGGTATCGCTCGACCCGCACCGGCAGGCCCTTTGCCTCGGCTTCCTCTTCCGTCAGCCCGCACCAGGCCACCTGGGGGTCGGTGTAAACCACTGCGGGAATCGCACGCACATCAAAGGCAGACGGCTCACCGGCGATCACCTCGGCAGCCACCTTTCCCTCGCGAAAGGCCTTATGGGCCAGGAGCTGACCACCGGCCACGTCACCTACGGCAAAGATCTTCTCATCGGAAGTGCGCTGTTGCTCGTCCACGATGACGAATCCTTTTTCGTTGACCTTGACGTTGGTTTTGTCGAGCCCGATCCCCTCTGAGTTGGGCGTGCGGCCCGTGGCAATGAGTACCCGATCGAATACCTGTTGGGTCTTTTCCACTTCTCCCTCCAGGGTCACCTCTACACGGTCTGCTTTTTCTGCCATTGATTTGATCCTGGTGTTGAGGTGAACCCCTTCGAAAAGCTCATTGATCCTCCTAAAAAGAGGGACGAAGAGGTCCGGATCCGCACCCCGCAGCAGCCTGTCTCCCCGCACAGCGAGTTCCACACGGCTCCCGAGGGAAGCATAAACAGTGCCCATTTCCAGGGCGATGTAGCCTCCGCCCACGATCAAAAGCGATTCCGGAACGTCTTCCAGGTCCAGGGCACCGGCCGAATCCATGATTCGGCTCCCTTTTTCGAATCGCGATTCCAGGAAAGGGGTGGGACGGGACCCTGTGGCCAGAATGGCATGACGGAATTTGATGTGGCTGATCTCCGAATCATGGATTCGAACCGTATCGGAACTTTCAAATTCAGCCCGGCCTTTGATCAACTCCACGTTGCGCTTCCTGCTCAGGGTGACGAGCCCCTCGGCGAGCTTGTCCACCACTTCTTCCTTCCAGGAACGAACCTTGTCCAGGTCAACGGCGGGCTTTCCAAAGCCTACCCCCATCCTCTCCGAGCGCTCCGCGTCGTGAATGATTTCCGTCAGGGAGAGCAGAGTCTTGGATGGAATGCAGCCCCGGTAGAGACACTCCCCGCCAGGCCTTGGGGATACATCCACCATCGCCACTTCAAGACCCAGGTCCGCTGCACGGAAAGCAGCCGCATACCCACCCGGCCCGCTTCCGATGACCAGGACCTGCGTTTCCTGTGCCAGTTCACCCATGACCATGGTAAAAACCTCCATGGAAATCCGAAACACGAATATCGAAATTCGAAACAATAGGAAAGACCAGTATTCAAATGCTCAAAATGGGCCCATCACCTATCGTTTTTCCTTTTCGAGCGTTGGAGCATTCTATTTTAGGATTTGTTTCGGGTTTCGAATTTCGGATTTCGAGTTTATCTTCGATCATGCTTTGGTTCGCCAGAGCATGATCGAAGATCAGGTCATCATCATGAAAAGCTGCTCAGGGTCTTCAATCAGCTCGACGATCATTCTCATGAAAGGGATGGCATCGGCCCCGTCCAGGATCCTGTGGTCAATGCAGACGACAAGGGGCATCAGGAGCCTCGGCTCCATATGAAACCCCTCTTTTTCACTTCCCTTGACCACGGGTTGCATGGTGGCGGCACCCATGCCGAGAATCGCCACTTGAGGGTAGTTGATGATGGGGACGAACTGGCCTCCTCCCATGGGTCCCACGTTGGTGATGCTGAACGTGCCGCCCTGCAACTCCTCCAGGGTCACTTTCCGCTCCCGCGTCTTCTCAGCCAAAACCTTCATCTCAACGCTCAGCTCCGCGACGCTCTTGCGATCCACATCCCTAATGACAGGCACGATCAGGCCGTCCTCCGTCGCAACGGCGATCCCGATGTGGTAGTATTTTTTCAGGACGATCTCCCCGGCTTCCGTATCGATCGTCGCATTGAACCTGGGGAAAGCTTTGAGCGCCGTGGCGACCGCTTTGATGGCAAACACGGTATGGGTCAGCTTACCCCCCTTCGCCTCGATTTCCCCTTTGTGTTTTTTCCGGAAAGCATCCAGTTTCGTCATATCCGCGACGTCATGATTGCTCACATGGGGGATTTGCGACCAGGCCAGAGCCATTTGCTTTGCCGTCGCTTTTCTTATGGAGCGAAGGGGCACCTTCTCCACGGGTCCCCACTTGGAAAAATCGGGCAGCTTCGGCACCGGGCCCTCCAGGGGAGGCGCCTCCTCCCGTTTTTCTTCCGGTTTTGCCTCTGGCTTTTCTTTCACCGCCTCGGCAGGTTTTTCCTTCCCCTCCGCAAAGGCGCGCACATCCTCGGCAGTGACGAGACCTCCCGGGCCGCTGGGTGTCACAAGGCTCAAATCCACACTCAGCTCTCGGGCAAGGCGCCGCGTTGCCGGCGATGCGGGAACAGGCACCTCCCTGGGGGCCTCCACCGGCCGGGCGGGTTCAGAGGGTTTCTTTTCCTCTCGTTTCTTCAGAGCCGGCTTCTTCTCAGGCTTTTCAGGCCTCGCAGGGGCTGCTTCCCCTTCCAGCCGGAAACGCATCATCACATCCCCAACTTTGACCGTATCTCCGGGCTTCACGAGGATTTCTTCGACCACTCCCGTGTAGGGGGAAGGGATCTCCACCGCCGCCTTATCCGTTTCCGCCTCCAGGATGATATCCCCTTCCTTCACCTTGTCTCCGACCTTTACCCTTACGGCCAGGATCTCCCCTTCATGAATGCCTTCACCCAGGTCAGGAAGCTTGAATTCTCTTGGCATGATTCCCTCCTCCCCTCATACGCTCAGTACGCCTCTGGCCGCCCGGAGGATGCGCTCCGTACTCGGCAGGTACGCTTTCTCTTTGCTGAAGAGCGGGATGACGACATCGTAACCCGTCACTCGGGCTATGGGCGCCTCCAGGTAGAAAAACGCCTTTTCAACAAGCCTGGAAACGACCTCTGCAGCCGGGCCAAAGCTCCGTGGCGCCTCATGGATCACCACAGCCCTTCCCGTCTTCTTCGCGGAGGCGATGATTTCCGTGTCGTCCAGGGGGGAGACGGTCAGGAGGTCGATCACCTCCGGTTCAACCCCGTCTTTTTCCCTCAACACGGATGCGGCCTCCAGGGTCGGCCTCATCATGGCTCCGTAGGAGATCATGGTCAGGTCTTTTCCCTGCTGAACAACCTGTGGTTTACCCAGGGGAATCGCCTCTTCTTCCTCGGGCACCTCTTCCCGAAAAGCCCGGTACACGGCTTTCGGCTCGTAAAAGATGACCGGGTCAGGGTCACGGATCGCACTGACCAGCAAAGCCCTGGCATTTCGGGGTCCTGAAGGGATCACCATCTTGAGCCCGGGGATGTGAGCCCAAAACGCTTCCCGGCTCTCCGAGTGATGCTCCAGGGCCCTCACGCCCCCACCGTAGGGTGCCCTGAGTACCATGGGTACGCTCAGCCGGCCCTGGGTGCGCCAGCGCATCCGAGAAGCATGGGACTCGATCTGGTGGAAGTTCAGGTAGGCGAACCCGGAAAACTGAATCTCGCACACCGGCCTGAGGCCGTAAATCGCCATGCCGATGGACATGCCGACGATGCATGACTCCGCAAGGGGAGTATCCATGGACCTCTCCTCGCCGAAAACGTCAATCAGCCCCTCGGTGACGCGGAACACGCCGCCGTCACGGCCTACGTCCTCACCCAGCACGATCACCCTGTCATCCTTCTCCATCTCCTGGCGAAGAGCCAGGTTCAGGGCCTGAACCATCGTCATCTTAGCCATCGTTTTCCTCCTTGGGCATCTCAGCCAATTCCCGCTTCAGTTCCTCTCTTTGCTCCTCTAAATAAGGGGGCATTTCAGCGTAGGCGTGCTCGAACATTTGAAGAGGATCGCTGTATTTCTTCATCAGTTCTTCAGCGTGTTCCACCGCCTTTTGGATCTCAGCCTTGATTTCGCTCTCCGTCTCCTCGATCGCCTTTTCCGTAAGGAGCTTTTTGTCTTTGAGATATTTTTGAAACCTGACGATGGGATCCCTCTTCTTCCATTCTTCCACTTCCTCATCTTTGCGGTAACGCTTCGGGTCATCCGCCGTGGTATGCATCATCATCCGGTAGGTGACGTTTTCGATGAAAGAAGGCCCCTCGCCGGCGCGCGCCC
>JAGUZM010000159.1 GCA_020060805.1 Deltaproteobacteria bacterium
CAGATGATTTTCTCCACCACCCGTGCACGCTTCAGGTCCTCTGTCTCGGCCAGCCTGTCTTCCGCTGCAAGGAGGACTCTCGGGCGAGAGTGACCGATCAGGAGATTCATCTCGTCTTTCTTCAGCATGGCGGAATAGGTTACGGCCACAGCGCCCGCCTTGAGGACACCGAAGTAGAAGGCAAGCCAGTCCCCGGAATTGGGGCTGCAAAGCCCGACGTGATCTCCCGGCTTGACGCCCACACGGATGAGGGCGGTGGCAACACGATTGGCTTTCTCGTTGAGCTGAGCGTAAGTGATTTCAGAGAGACCTTCACTCACGGCAGGCCGGTCCGGGAAAAAAAACGCTGACCGCTCCAGGTTTCTTGCAAGGTTCATCTGCGAAACTCCGTTTATTCGGGAACGACCGTCAGAGGGCGGTTATCGCCCCTTCTTCTTTTGGGGCGGGGCAACGCCCAAGTCCGTGAGCAGCCCTTTGACAAATCCATCGCCGTCGGGCTCGTACGCGGGAAGGACCCATGGCATCTCCCGCAGCGTTCGGAGAATCGAAGGCAGGAGGTCAAAGGGGATCGATATGAGCTGGCGGCCTTCCGGATAGAGCTTTCTTCGTCTCATCCCATGGCCCAGGCCTGTGATGCTGTAATTCAGCTTTCCCGTCAGGTACGGGTAGATGTATGTCCACGCGCACCCGATCGCGGCCGTGAATTTGCTCTCCCACATCGCCCCGGTCCTGTAGCTCATGGCCCGGAGCAGGATTTCGGTCTGAGCGGTGTTCGCGAGGATGATCAAGAGGTCCGGGTCAAAGGAAAGCCTGTCAAAGGGCGAAAAGGCGACGTAGTGAACCACTCCCCGGGCTAATCTGGGAATGTGAAGGTAGAGCCTGCTCGCGGAGCGCGGTTCTTCGAAGATCCGCAGCCCTGCCCCGAATTCCCCGCTGATAAAAGGCTTCCGGGAATCCGCCTGCCCCAGGACATACAGGCCGGCCTCGCAGGCGTGGCTCTCCGGGTCAGCGAAAAAGGAGACCCCCTGCTGCGCCTTCTTGAGCATTTCGCACAAAGCCGCCTTTTCGGCCAGCCTATCCACCTTTTCCGGCCGCTCCGCTGAAAACTTGACGCCCACGGGAGGCACGTCAAAGGCGAACTTGTCCAGGATAGTTAGATCTTTTTGGGTTAGCATCGCGTGAAACAACGCCTTTCCCTCGCCTTTTTTCCTTCATCCTTTAAAATCCCTCCTGCCCCCCTTTAGTAAAGGGGGGAAAGGGGGGATTTCTGATAGCGCACCCGGAGTAGTGACGGATGCCGCTACTTTTTCGTGTAAATGTGGCGCAACGGGGTGAGGCCCACTTCCACCACCTTGCCCTTCTGCACCTGGTCAATCCGTATCTGATCAACGCCCTCGATATCTCCCTCCCCGTAGGTGAGAGGGGTGCTGCTTATTTTGCCCGTGTCGAGGTTCTTGATCTTGTAGAAGCCTTTCTCCAGAACGTCGCGGGGCGTGAGCTTTTCAAAAGGCACTGCCTGCATGGCCAGCCGCAACGCCTCGACCTGGACCATGGCCTCGAGAATCCCGGCCTCGTACATGATGTGGGTGACCCGCTTGCCGGCCCGATACTTGTCCTGCAGGTCGCTGCAGAATTTTATCCCCGGGACCGAGAGGTGGTCCATGGGGAGGAAACTGCCGGCGCAGACATAACCGTCGCCAAGCTCGCCCATGGCTGCTGCAAACACGGCTGCGTGACCCGGTGCGGGAACGCCGAAGGTCATCTTGTAAGCCTGAAAGGGTCCCATACCCAGCCTGACCATCTCCTTGACCGTGGGCTGCGAGCCCGGGTTGATCATCACCCCCAGGGCAAGGTCCACCCCTTTTTCCTTGAGCCATGTCAGCTGCGTGGTCGGCGGAGAGGTAGGCACAAGAGGCACATACTGGGTGCCCGCGAACTCATACCCGATCTTCTCCAGATACTCCTTCATCTCGGGTATCTCGATCGACCTGCCCATGGCGTTGTCGGCTGTCAGGTAGGCAACCCTCGGCTTCCTCGTCTCCTTCCAGTTCCCTTTGAACCAGTCGGCCACGGCGGCACAGGAATCGGTGTAGATAGGGTAGTAGGTGAAGATGCTCTGAGGCGGCGTGAGGAGGTAGGATCCGGTGGCCATGCTCGTGGCTCCCATGCGGTCTTCCCAAAGCCTGTCCTTGAGGGCAAGGGCTATGGGAGACCCGGAGATCCTGGCGACGAGCATACCCTTGGCCTTGAGCTCTTCATAGATGCTTAACGCCTTGGCCGGCTTGAGCTCATCGTCCCGCCACAGCACCTCCAGGGCTATGTCGGCGGGGAACTTCTCTTTCCTCCACGGGGCCAGATTCTTGGTCTCATTGACGTACTTGACATAGTCTTCTATCGCGGCCAGCACGGCCGCCGAATCTTCCGCAAAAGGCCCGGTCAGCGACTGGGTGCCGCCGACATACAGGGTTTTTGCATAGGTGGTCGGAATCCCCAACAGCGCCACCATCATGATCGCCACGGATGCCACTGCAGCCCATTTGATTCTAGACATTTTTCCCCTCCTTTTTCGTTTATGTTTTAGTTCACACCGTCCTAGTGTCCTCAGTTACAAATCAGGTGAATAAGCCGAC
>JAGUZM010000221.1 GCA_020060805.1 Deltaproteobacteria bacterium
CAGAGGGAGAGGTACCCATCAACACAGGGGTCCTTTTTCCCGCAACCTCATGGTACTCACTGCTTGCGGATGCGCCATGCGAATGAAGGGCTTCGCTCTCAGGCGCACCCGCCCGCTACTTCTCCCCCCCGTACAACGCCTTGACCTTGGCCCTGTCAGGAGAACCATCCTCTTTCAGGGGCATATCGGTGACGTACTCCACGTACTGGGGTTTCTTGTACCGCGCGATGCGTTCCCCCACAAAATCGATCAGGCCCTGGGGCTCCAGCTTTTGCCCCTGCCTCAACTGGCAGACAGCCTTGATCCCCTCTTTCCACTTGGGATCCGGAACTCCAAAAACAACGACCTTCTCGATCGCCGGGTGTTGAAGGATCGCCTTTTCAACCTCCGCGGGGTAGACGTTTTCGCCCCCCGGTTTGATCAGCTCTTTTTCGGCTTTGCGGCCCGCGTACCAGAGGGAGCCGTCCCCGTCGAAACGGCCCAGGTCGCCCGTGTGGTGCCAACCCTCCCTGAAGGTGTATGCCGTGTCCTCGGGGAGGTTCCAGTACCCTTTGAAGACCATCGGCCCCCTCATGGTGATTTCTCCCACCTGCCCCGCCGGCACGGGGCGATCGTAATCGTCGACCAGTCTCACTTCGGCCATGGGCAGCACCCTTCCCGCGGAGCGCGGCTTGTCGTTGTACGGCCAAATGGTGGCGACGCAGGATGTCTCGGTCTGGCCGTACATGCTGTAAAAGCAGCCCCGGGTGATCTTCTGGTACTTCTCGATGGTCTCGGGAGTGTCAATGCCGGTCACGGCCCTAAGGGAACTCACGTCAATCCCCTTCTTCTGGCTCTCTTCCAGGATCGTGGAAAGGATGGGCGAGAAAACCATCATGAAACTGGCTTTCTTCTTCTGGATCAGTTCCACCGCTTTGCCGGGGTCGAACTTGCTCATGCTCACATTCAGGGCGCCGGCATGAAAAGCCGCGGTCGCCATGAAGAGCCCTCCCACGTGAAAGAACGGGAGAAAGCTCAGGTGGACATCCTGGGGTGTCACGTTCATGCAATAGTCGAAATGGAGGTCCGCGAGGAGGACATTGCCATGGCTGAGGAGGGCGCCCCTCGGCCTGCCTGCCACCGCCGCCGTGTGAATGATGACGAAACCATCGTCCGTCGCCACCGGCACAGGTTTCAAACCCTCTGCCGGAGCCAGAAGAGAGGAGAAGCCGACAAACCCGTCCCCCCCTGCCCCGAGACTGCAGAAGGTCTGCACGGAGGGCAGTTTTTCCCGGATCCCCTTGATCGACTCCTGGTATTCCCGGTCTGCAAAAACGAGCTTTGGGGCACCGTCATTCATGTTGAAACAGACCTCATCCCTGGACAGCCTCCAGTTGACGGGAACCATGATCGCCCCGAGGGCCGCGGCGGCCCCGAACAGGAGGAAGAACTCCAGATTATTCTTGCTCAGAACCCCGATGCGATCTCCCTTTTCCACCCCTTGCTTCTGGAGGCCGGCGGCCAGGCGATCGACCTGCTCCTTGAAATCCCCAAAGGTGAGGCTCCTTCCGTCTTCCACCTCAAACCACGCCTGTTTTTCTTTGAACGTCACTGCGTTTCGATTCACGACGTCGTAGAGCGTAAAATCATAGAGTCCCATGGTTTCTCCCCCATCGAAGAGTTTGTGGCTGATCATGCCTGTCCAAAAACGATACTGTTATTTTGCAGGGGCGCGCGCGTTTCAAACCGTTCTTGGACAGCAATGGTGGCTGATGGTGATTCAGGACGGCTCCTGTCCTGGCTGGGAATCAAAAGTCTTTCCTGCGATAGATCAGGCAAGGGGCGCTAAAGCCATCGTTTTCTGCGTTTGTACGACTTCACGTCCTTGTATGATTTCAATGCGCCAGAAGCGGCTGTTCCCAGGTAAAATTCCTTCACATCCGGGTTTTGCCGTAACTCGTGGGCCTCGCTCTCCATGACGATCTTGCCGTTTTCCATGACATACCCGTAATGGGCGATCTGAAGGGCCATGTTGGCGTTCTGCTCCACCACCAGGAGGGTGGTGCCCTGTTCCTGGTTGATTCTCCTGATTATCTGAAATATCTCCTTCACCAGGAGAGGTGCGAGGCCCAGGGAGGGTTCATCCAAGAGCAGGAGCTTTGGATGCGCCATGAGAGCGCGTCCGATGACAAGCATTTGCAGTTCTCCGCCGCTGCAGTATCCTGCCAGGGCTTTCTTCCGTGCCAGGAGAGCGGGGAAATAGTGGTACACCAGCTGCAAGTCTTCCACATAGGGCTTCCCCCATCTCGTCGCCGTCCCGACCCGCAGGTTCTCCTCCACGGTCAGATACTTGAACTCCTGCCTCCCCTCGAGAACCTGGATGATTCCCTTTCTGGTGATCTCCTCGGGCGAAAAATTCTGAATGGGCGCCCCGTCATACTGCACCGATCCTTCCGTGACTCTCCCGTTTTCGGGTTTGAGAAGCCCGGAAATCGCTTTCAGCGTTGTCGTCTTGCCTGCGCCGTTGCTGCCCAAAAGGGAAACCACCTGCCCTTTTCTGACGGTCAGGGAAACCCCCTTCAGCACCTGGATCACGTCCGAATAGACCACGCTGATGTTATTGAGCAAGAGTCTGACGCCATCTTCCATGATACAGACCTCGAGTCATCTATCATTGAGCATTGGTCATTGATCAATGATCATTGAACATTGATCGTCCGGTGTTGTGGCCTCGGATTTATCAACCCCCGTTACTCAATGCTTCATCTTCATTTCGAACGCCGAATGTTAAATGACAAATGTTAAATGCTCAACGCTCAATGACCATTGTTAAATGTTCAATGACCAATGATCAATGTGCAATCCCTTTCAGTACGAGAAGGGCCACAACCTGAAACTGGAGCGAACAATACGCCAGACCTCCGCAAGCCCCTTGGGTTCAAAGATGATGAACAGGACAATGGCCAGCCCGAAGACAAACTCACGGAGGGGCGCGATCGTGATCGCAGCTCCGGCTGAAACACCGATGTTCATCAGGAATTCCGTGAGATGGCTGAGAACCTCGTTAAGGGCGACGATGAAAATCGCGCCGAACACCGCGCCATGGATCTTCCCCAGACCGCCTATGATGATCATGGCGATAAACTCGATCGAAAGCCAAAGATTGAACGGCTCCGGGGTGATGCTCATCATGTAGTACGCGAAGAGGGCTCCTGCAAAGCCGGCATAGAAGGAGCTGATCGCGAAAGAGAGAAGCTTGTAGCGGAAGATCGGGATGCCCATCCCCTCCGCAGCGCGGTCATTGTCACGAATGGCGATGAAGGCTCGGCCGTATCGGGTTCGAACCAGGTTGACGGCAATCCACGTCATCACCACGAAGCAGGCGAAGATGAGGTAGAAGAAGGTCCGATCATCCTTCAGGCTGATGCCCAACAGGGTGACCCGGGCGACTACGATGCCCTGCGCTCCACCGGTCATAC